>NZ_PTRG01000010.1:0-234626 GCF_002965765.1 Escherichia sp. MOD1-EC6819
CTATTTGTGCCGTCATTTTCGGGGCTGAAGGATAGGAAGATATAGAGGATTTTGGAGAAACACATCTCGATTTTTTGAAGCAATATGGTCATTTTAAAAATGGCATCCCCGTTCACGATTCCATTGCCAGAGTTGGATCCTGTATCAGTCCTGCAAAATTTTAACTGGATGCGTGACTGCCATTCCTCAAATGATAAAGACGTCATTGCAATTGATGGAAAAACGCTCCAGCACTCTTATGATAAGAGTCGCCGCAAGGGAGCGATTCATGTCATTAGTGCGTTCTCAACTACGCACAGTCTGAGCCCCTTTGGCAGATTAAGACGGATGAGAAATCCAATGAGATTACAGCTATTCCTGAACATCTTAACATGTTGGAGATTAAAGGGAAAATTATCACAACTGATGTGATGGGTTGCCAGAAAGATATTGCAGAGAAGAAATCCGTCTTCATATTGTTTGCGATGTCCCTGATGAACTTATTGATTTTACGTTTGAATGGAAAGGACTGAAAAAATTATGCGTGGCAGTCTCCTTTCGGTCAATAATAGCAGAACAAAAGAAGGAGCCAGAAATAACGGTCAGATATTATATCAGTTCTGCTGATTTAACCGCAGAAAAGTTTGCGGCAGCGATTCGAAATCACTGGCACGTGGATGTGGTAATGAATGAAGACGACTGCAAAATAAGAAGAGGAAATACAGCAGAATTATTTTCAGGGTTCAGGTATATCGCCATTAATATTTTGACGAAATATAAGGTATTCAGGCAGGGTTAAGACGTAAGACGCGAAAAGCAGCCATGGACAGAGACTACATCGCATCAGTCCTTGCGGGAAGCGGGCTTTAGTAATCTTGCTCTGGTTTTCAATTAAATACCAAAAATATGAAAGCGTGAAGGATGAAAAATACCCAGAAATTCTGATTTATTATGGTATTAAAGGTTCGGGGATAAATAGAGTAGATGGATGATTTTTCTCATGTACAAAGGATGGGGGAGCTCGTGGTTTAGGTTTAATTTGCATGGCTGACGTTGGTGAAAGTCGCTATTTTAAATCTGCAAAAATATCTATGGATAAGAATAATTTGATTATAAAGATGAGTAATGTAGAAATAGTATTTAAGATAGCAAAGTGAATATTTATTTTAACAGTATTTATGTTTTTTAAAAAGAGAAAAATGGTGTACGATTATTGGTTTACAATACAATTAATAGTGAGATAATCAAGCATTGAGAACTGTTACTTCCTAAAAATAAAAAAGTACAAAAATTAATGCAGCTCGGAAAATAGTGGAATAATTCACGCTCAGATGAAGTTGATAATATTTTTACCAACAAAATGCTTCCCCGCAAAAACGCTGCCCCACAAATATCATTCTCCATCGTCTACACTTACTCCTGTAAACCGTTCAGGAGCAGTAATGAATCAGCAACGATTTGATGACAGCACCCTTATCCGCATTTTTGCTTTGCACGAGTTACACCGTCTTAAAGAGCGAGGCTTAACTCGCGCGGCGCTTTTCGATTATCACAGCCGCTATAAACTCGTATTTCTGGCTCATTCTCAGCCCGAGTACCGCAAGCTCGGCCCGTTCGTGGCAGATATTCACCAGTGGCATAATCTGGAGGAGTATTACAACCAGTATCGCCAGCGCGTAATTATTTTGCTTTCTCACCCCGCCAACCCGCGCGATCACACCAACGTTTTGATGCACGTTCAGGGGTATTTTCGTCCCCATCTTGATTCCACAGAACGTCAGCAACTGGCGGCGCTTATCGACAGTTATCGATGTGGCGAGCAACCGCTTCTTGCGCCGCTGATGCGTATCAAACACTATATGGCGCTTTATCCTAATGCCTGGCTTTCAGGGCAACGTTATTTCGAACTTTGGCCGCGTGTTATTAACTTGCGCCATGCAGGAGTTTTATGACCACCCATCTGGTCTGGTTTCGCCAGGATTTACGTCTGCACGATAATCTCGCGCTGGCTGCTGCCTGCCGCAATTCATCTGCACACGTGGTGGCGCTGTTTATTGCCACACCGCAGCAGTGGGCAGCGCATAATATGTCGCCGCGTCAGGCTGAACTTATCAATGCTCAACTGAACGGGCTACAAATCGCGCTGGCGGAAAAAGGTATTCCTTTGTTATTTCATGAAGTGGATGACTTTGCTGCCAGCGTCGAAATGGTTAAACAGGTGTGCGTGGAAAACGGCATTACCCATTTGTTTTATAACTATCAGTATGAAGTGAATGAGCGAGCGCGGGATGCTCTGGTTGAGAAAACGCTTTGTAACGTGGTGTGTGAAGGATTTGATGACAGCGTGATCCTGCCACCTGGCGCGGTGATGACCGGTAACCATGAGATGTACAAAGTCTTTACGCCATTTAAAAATGCCTGGCTGAAACGGCTGCGGGAAGGGATGCCGGAGTGCGTCGCTGCACCAAAAGTACGTAGTAGCGGATCGATAGACCCCGCACCATCCATTTCGCTGAATTACCCTCGTCAGCCTTTCGACACAGCATATTTCCCGGTGGAAGAAAAAGTGGCGATTGCGCAATTACGCCAGTTTTGCCAGAACGGAGCAGGGCTGTACGAGCAACAGCGTGATTTCCCGGCAGTGGAAGGCACCAGCCGTTTGTCCGCTAGTCTGGCAACGGGAGGATTATCGCCTCGCCAGTGTTTACATCGCCTGCTGGCGGAACAACCGCAGGCGATGGAGGGCGGGGCAGGTAGCGTCTGGCTTAATGAGTTGATTTGGCGCGAGTTTTACCGTCACCTGATAACGTATTACCCCTCGCTGTGTAAACATCGTCCGTTTATTGCCTGGACTGACCGCGTACAGTGGCAAAGCAATCCCGCGCATTTAAAGGCCTGGCAGGAAGGCAAAACGGGATACCCGATTGTCGATGCCGCCATGCGTCAGCTTAACAGCACTGGCTGGATGCATAACCGTCTGCGGATGATCACAGCTAGCTTTCTGGTGAAAGATTTGTTGATCGACTGGCGCGAAGGGGAGCGGTATTTCATGTCGCAGCTGATTGATGGTGATTTGGCAGCCAATAACGGTGGCTGGCAGTGGGCGGCTTCCACCGGAACCGATGCTGCGCCGTATTTTCGTATTTTCAACCCGACAACCCAGGGCGAGAAATTTGACCGCGAAGGCGAGTTTATCCGCCAGTGGTTACCGGAGCTGCGCGATGTGCCGGGAAAATCGGTGCATGAGCCGTGGAAGTGGGCAGAGAAAGCGGGTGTGAAGCTGGATTATCCAGAGCCGATTGTCGATCACAAAGAAGCGAGAGTACGAACGCTGGCAGCGTATGAGGCGGCGAGGAAGGGGAAATAACAGACGCGTCGGGCAATTGTGCCCAGTTGCCGGATGCGGCGTGAACGCCGTATCCGGCCTGATAGTGCAAATTTAATGAGCCATTCAGGCGTGATAAGACGCGTCAGCGTCGCATCAGGCGCTTATTAAGACTCCAGCGCCAGCGCGCGGTTTCTGAATTTCAGCGTCTGGTACAGCCAAATCATCAGTACCAGTCCTACACACGCCAGTGCGCCCCAGGTGATTTGATCAAACACTTCAATATATGCATTGATGGAATAGTTGATCGCCCCGGAAGCATCAAACGAAGCTTGCGATGTCTGATCGGCAATGACGCCAGCCAGATAGTTCGCAATCGCGCCGGAAAGCAGCATATAAATTCCGGTTAATACGCCGGTCACGCCGGGGATTTCAATACGCGTAATTTGCGACATGGCTACCGGATCGATAAACAGTTCGGCAAAGCCCATCACTGCCAGCCCCAGAACCATCAGCGGCAGGGAAGAGTGTCCATACATCGCAGACCAGCGGGCGCTTAAGGTCAGAATGCAGAATCCGGCGCTCATCAGACCGAGGCCAAGAGCAAATTTCCCCCAAATGCGCACGGTACGATTTCCCGCGACGCTCTCTTTTACCACCCACGCAAGGAACATCCCACACAGCATGACTGCGAAGGCATTAATCGACTGGAACATCGCCGTAGGAACGGTATAACCGAAAATATCGCGGTTAACGAAACGGTCGATATAAAGGCTAATCGAACTGCCGCCCTGTTGTGCGAAGGCCCAGAACAACATACTGAAGAAGGTAAGGGTAACAATCAGCCCCAGTTCTTTACGCTGTTTCTGATTTTCTGCCTGGCGATAAATTTTTGCCAGCACCGCCAGTCCAATCACCGTGGCAACAACTAAGGCGTATACCGACCATTCTTTCCAGAACAATACAGTAATCAGCGCAGGTGTTGCGACCAGCAGAACCAGCAGCCATCCCCAGTTCGGCAGGAGAAAGTTTTTCGCACACAGCACCTCCTTATTAACGCCCCGAGTATGAGCGAAATGACGATTGCCGCATAAGAAAATGACCAGCCCGGCGATCATCCCGACCGCAGCCAGGCCAAAGCCCATTGCCCAGCTGTATTCTTCCTGGGCGTAACCACAGGCGATAGGGGCGATAATAGAACCCACGTTACCTGCCGCATACATCAGCGAGAAACCGCCATCACGACGCGGATCGGTTGGCTCATAGAGTTCGCCAAGCAGGCAACTGACGTTGGATTTAAACAGGCCATAGCCGCAGACGATAATCGCCAGCGACAAATAGAGGAATGTCGGATGGATCTCGCTGGCGCCCAGCACCAGATGCCCGATCGCCATCAACAACGCTCCCAGCATTACCGCCATACGGTTGCCGAGCACTTTATCGGCCAGGAAACCGCCAAGAATTGGCGTGACATATACCAGTGAACAGTAGGCACTGAATAACGCGTAAGCGTGGGTATCGTTGTACTTCAGTTGATTGGTGAGATAGAGAATCAGCAGGGCGCGCATTCCGTAGAAGCTAAAATATTCCCAGATTTGTAGCGCGACAACGTAGTAGATAGCGCGCGGCTGTGATGCGTGTTTATTCATAATAATTCCACAGTTGGATGCGACGCCACGTAATAAAAGCGCGGTGTGCGTGTGTTTCCTTAAAGTTAAAACCTTGATACAGATCTGATTATTTATGCAATATGCTGTCTGTTTGCATAAATATACATGAACTGAGGTGTGGTGAAATAAACAATTTGCGCCTTTTGGCCGCCTGTTTGTTTCTTAATATGTCAAAAGATTGGCTATCGACGAACAGGCGAGGTAACGCTATGTTAACGGTGTAGCTATCAGAATACGGAAGGCGCGAAGATGAAAAACACCGAACTGGAACAACTGATTAACGAAAAACTGAACAGCGCGGCGATAAGTGATTACGCGCCGAATGGTTTGCAGGTGGAAGGCAAAGAGACGGTGCAAAAAATTGTTACCGGTGTCACCGCCAGCCAGGCGCTGCTCGATGAAGCGGTGCGTCTGGGCGCGGATGCGGTCATTGTGCATCATGGCTATTTCTGGAAAGGCGAATCGCCGGTAATTCGCGGCATGAAGCGTAACCGTTTAAAAACCTTGCTGGCGAATGATATCAACCTGTATGGCTGGCATCTGCCACTGGACGCACATCCGGAGCTGGGTAATAACGCACAACTGGCGGCGTTACTGGGGATCACGGTCATGGGCGAAATTGAGCCGTTGGTGCCGTGGGGCGAACTGACCATGCCTGTGCCGGGGCTGGAACTGGCTTCCTGGATTGAAGCGCGTCTGGGACGCAAGCCGTTGTGGTGTGGCGATACCGGACCTGATGTAGTGAAACGCGTCGCCTGGTGCACGGGCGGCGGGCAAAGTTTTATCGATAGCGCCGCGCGTTTTGGTGTGGATGCATTTATTACTGGCGAAGTTTCTGAACAGACCATTCATTCAGCCCGCGAGCAGGGATTGCATTTTTATGCCGCAGGTCACCATGCCACTGAACGCGGCGGTATTCGCGCGTTGAGCGAGTGGCTGAATGAAAATACCGATCTTGATGTGACCTTTATTGATATTCCTAATCCTGCATAACGAATAATCAGAGGGATCGAAAGTGCAACGAGCGCGTTGTTATCTGATAGGTGAAACGGCGGTAGTGCTGGAACTGGAACCGCCAGTGACGCTGGCTAGCCAGAAACGGATCTGGCGACTGGCGCAGCGTCTGGTGGATATGCCGAATGTGGTGGAAGCCATTCCCGGCATGAACAATATCACGGTGATTTTGCGCAATCCTGAGTCGCTGGCGCTGGATGCCATTGAGCGTTTGCAACGCTGGTGGGAGGAGAGTGAGGCGCTGGAACCGGAGTCACGCCATATCGAAATCCCGGTGGTTTACGGCGGCGCTGGCGGGCCGGATTTGGCGGTGGTCGCGGCGCATTGTGGGTTGAGCGAAAAACAGGTTGTTGAATTGCACTCCTCCGTGGAATACGTGGTCTGGTTTTTAGGTTTTCAACCGGGCTTCCCGTATCTCGGGAGCTTGCCGGAACAACTACACACGCCACGGCGCGCTGAACCGCGCTTGCTCGTTCCGGCAGGTTCTGTCGGGATCGGCGGGCCGCAGACCGGTGTTTATCCGCTGGCAACGCCGGGTGGCTGGCAGTTGATTGGTCATACTTCACTCAGCCTGTTTGATCCGGCGCGTGACGAACCCATCTTATTACGTCCTGGAGATAGCGTGCGCTTTGTGCCGCAGAAGGAGGGAGTATGTTGAAAATTATTCGTGCGGGGATGTATACCACCGTGCAGGATGGTGGTCGTCACGGTTTTCGCCAGTCGGGTATCAGCCATTGCGGCGCACTGGATATACCCGCGCTGCGCATTGCTAATCTGCTGGTGGGGAATGATGCCAACGCTCCCGCACTGGAAATTACGCTCGGTCAGTTAACGGTTGAATTTGAACGCGATGGTTGGTTTGCCCTGACCGGCGCAGGTTGTGAAGCGCGGCTGGATGATAACGCCGTCTGGACCGGCTGGCGCTTGCCGATGAAAGCAGGCCAGCGTTTAACCCTTAAACGTCCGCAACATGGTGTTCGTAGCTATCTGGCGGTGGCGGGTGGTATTGATGTCCCGCCAGTGATGGGGTCATGCAGTACCGATCTCAAAGTGGGGATTGGCGGGCTGGAAGGGCGTTTACTAAAGGATGGTGACCGACTCCCGATTGGCAAAGCGAAGCGGGATTTTATGGAAGCACAGGGCGTTAAACAGCTACTGTGGGGCAACCGCATTCGCGCCTTGCCGGGGCCGGAATATCATGAGTTCGATCGCGCCTCGCAGGATGCATTCTGGCGTTCGCCCTGGCAACTTAGCCCGCAAAGCAACCGGATGGGCTATCGCTTGCAAGGGCAAATCTTAAAACGCACCACCGATCGTGAACTGTTATCTCACGGTTTGCTGCCGGGCGTGGTGCAGGTGCCGCATAACGGGCAGCCCATTGTGCTGATGAACGACGCGCAAACCACCGGCGGTTACCCGCGCATTGCCTGCATTATTGAAGCCGACATGTATCATCTGGCGCAAATCCCACTCGGACAGCCCATTCATTTTGTCCAGTGTTCACTGGAAGAGGCACTAAAAGCGCGGCAAGATCAGCAACGTTATTTCGAACAATTAGCGTGGCGGCTGCACAATGAAAATTGACCTGAACGCCGATCTGGGCGAAGGCTGTGCCAGTGACGCTGAACTGTTAACGCTGGTTTCCTCAGCCAATATTGCCTGTGGATTTCATGCAGGCGACGCGCAAACCATGCAGGCTTGCGTGCGTGAAGCAATAAAAAATGGCGTAGCGATTGGCGCGCACCCGAGTTTTCCCGACAGGGAAAATTTTGGTCGTAGCGCCATGCAACTGCCGCCGGAAATGGTTTATGCCCAGACGCTGTATCAAATTGGCGCGCTGGCAGCGATTGTCCGTGCAGAAGGTGGTGTGATGCGCCACGTCAAACCGCACGGTATGTTGTATAACCAGGCGGCGAAAGACGCACAACTGGCAGATGCCATCGCCAGAGCGGTATACGCTTGCGATCCGGCATTGATTCTTGTCGGGCTGGCGGGAAGCGAGCTGATCCGTGCAGGCAAGCGTAATGGCCTGACAACGCGCGAGGAAGTGTTTGCCGATCGCGGTTATCAGGCTGACGGCTCGCTGGTGCCGCGAAGCCAGCCAGGCGCGTTGATTGAAAACGAAGAACAGGCGCTGGCGCAGACGCTGGAGATGGTGCAACACGGCAGAGTCAAAAGTATCACCGGCGAATGGGCGAAGGTCACGGCGCAAACGGTCTGCCTGCATGGCGACGGCGAGCACGCACTGGCGTTCGCCCGCCGACTACGCGCTACATTTACCAAAAAGGGGATTGTTGTCGCAGCATAATCCCGCTGAACAAAGAACGAAAAAAGGATATCACCATGCCTGAAGGCCCGGAGATCCGCCGTGCAGCGGATAACCTGGAGGCGGCGATCAAAGGCAAACTACTAACTGATGTCTGGTTTGCCTTCCCGCAGTTAAAACCGTATCAATCACAACTTATTGGTCAACACGTCACCCATGTGGAAACTCGTGGTAAGGCGTTGTTAACTCATTTTTCTGATGGTTTAACGCTCTATAGCCATAATCAGCTTTACGGCGTGTGGCGCGTGGTTGATACCGGCGAAGAGCCGCAGACCACGCGGGTGCTGCGGGTAAAACTGCAAACGGCTGACAAAACCATTCTGCTTTATAGCGCCTCGGATATTGAGATGTTGACCCCGGAACAACTGACCACACATCCGTTTTTACAACGCGTTGGCCCCGATGTGCTGGATCCGAATCTGACGCCGGAGGTGGTGAAAGAACGGTTATTATCGCCGCGCTTTCGTAATCGGCAGTTTGCTGGATTACTGCTCGATCAGGCGTTTCTGGCAGGGCTTGGCAATTATTTGCGGGTGGAGATCCTCTGGCAGGTCGGGTTGACCGGAAGTCATAAAGCGAAAGATCTCAATGTGGCGCAACTGGATGCACTCGCGCACGCGCTACTGGATATTCCGCGTCTTTCTTACGCTACGCGGGGGCAGGTGGATGAGAATAAACATCATGGGGCGCTGTTTCGCTTTAAAGTTTTTCATCGTGATGGCGAGAAGTGCGAACGCTGTGGCGGCATCATTGAGAAAACCACGTTGTCATCGCGCCCGTTTTACTGGTGTCCAGGCTGCCAGCACTAGGCCGACCGCTTCGGCGCATAAGTTGAAATAAACCGCGCAATGGCAGGCCCCGTCAGCAAAATACTGAACAAGCGCAGGGTTTGCATCGCCATGATGAACGCCATATCG
Organism: Escherichia sp. MOD1-EC6819; assembly: GCF_002965765.1. Classification (NCBI taxonomy): domain Bacteria; kingdom Pseudomonadati; phylum Pseudomonadota; class Gammaproteobacteria; order Enterobacterales; family Enterobacteriaceae; genus Escherichia; species Escherichia sp. MOD1-EC6819. The sequence continues at coordinate 9,232 of NZ_PTRG01000010.1, forward strand.
GCATTGCTCCCTGCGGCGATGACCGCCACCGTATCAAGCCCGCCGGGGCTGGTGGCGAGATAGGCGGTCATAAAATCAATATGCATAAACCGGGTCAGCCCCCACGCCATACCCGCACAAATAGCCAGCAGAGCAAAAATCGACAGCAGGATTTGCGGTAGTGGGCGCAATGCCCGCAGTAATATTTGTTTATCGAAACCAAGACCAATCCGCCAGCCAATTGCCATATACGCCATCGCCAGCAGCCATTCTGGTAGTTCGATGGTGATGAGCTGACCAGACTGGAGCACTGCGCCCGCCAGCATCGGGATGAGCATCGTGCCGGAAGGAAGACGTAGCAGGCATCCCACTGTACCGGCAACCACTGCGAGCAAAATCGTAAGCATGAGATTAATGCTCACTGGCGGGAACCAGATGATCTGTTGATTAACCGCTTCAGCGTTATCGCCCAGCATCATCCGCGTAACCAGAACTGCCGCACCTGCGACAAACAGTACCCGCAGATATTGCATAAACGCCACCAGACGGATATCTGCGCCGTAATCCTGCGCCATAGCGACCATTGCCGCCGCGCCGCCGGGGGAGGAGCCCCATGCACCGGTATTCCCAGGCAGTGAGCTATAGCGCACCAATAACCAGCCCACGATGGCGCTGGAAAGCAGCGTCACCAGTAAAATAGATAACACGATCGGCCAGTTAACGGCCAGGGTGGTGAGAATCGAACCAGTGAGGTTTTGCGCAATCATGCAGCCAAGAATGGCCTGCGCAGCAAGAAAAGCGGAGCGAGGGAGTTGCAGAGTCATTCCGCGCATACTGAAGATGATCCCGGCGATCATCGGCCCAAGTAATAGCGCCGCCGGGAGATGTACCGCGAGGAAGCCAATAGAAAGGAGAAGTGATAGTACACATAACATTCCCCACTGCAAAACTGGCATCCTTCGCTCCTTCATTATTATCTCTTTGGTGTATCGATACAGCATAAAGAAAGCCGGGTCTGGAAAAAATAACGGTAATCAAGGAAAAGGAGGAAATGAGTAATTATCTGAATGCGATACCCTTCTCGACTGAAAAGGGCATCATCTCGATTCAGTTGTAGTTAATCTTAAAAAGCACCACAGTATCGAAGGGACCAGCCTCGATGGGGGGGCCTGGTATGGATGACAATTCGGCGGTAAAGTTTTTTTCATAAACTAACATGTCGCTGGTGAAATCGGCATATTCGCTGTATTTATTGAAGGTATAGGGCGAGGCGTTTTCGTCCAGTAAACGTAGTTTAAGTCCATTACCAATCAACAATGCTTTATCTTCTTCAACCAACGTTTCTTCGGTATAAAACGAGGAACTGACTTTAAATCCGTCGGTGCACTGGTCATTTTGTGATTTCGTCGTCTTAATACTAAAATTTTTTGACATCGTGTGACGGCGAATATCCAGTACGTTAAATTTACCAAAATCAATCACCTGTGTTTCAGGCGAAATAGAAAAGTTAACGCTGCAATCCAGTACACGAATGTTTTCCAGACCGGTAATGTGATATTTCAGGTTTTGGGCAGAAGGATCTTCATTAACACTGCCAGCGCCATCGAATTGCACCACAATATAGTCGCTCAGCGTACTTTGATAATCATGCGGCGGCATTTCACGAACTTTAACATAGAGCCGCATACGAGCGAGAAATGTACGCGACATATGAATATTGTTGGAATCGCCGGAACAAATCTTATTTTGCCACCCCATAGCAATGATCTGCTCTGGTGTGTAGATATCAATTTTCTTGCTGTCGATACACTGGTTGGTGTCGATTCGACTTTTCCCGAGACTGGCATCGTAATCAACGCCGTTATATGTTACGCCAAGTTGATAATAGCGATCCTGCATTCCGGGGTAGGGGTTTACCCAGGCATAAACATGCTCGCTTTCAAAGTTGCCGTTAGTATTGTTGTCACAATAGACGGGAATTTTAATATCGTCAGATTCCCAGATTTTATCGCCAGGTTTAGCATTGCCCGGCACAGCAAAGGGTTGAATAGCTTCTGATTTTTCTACAGATCCGCCAGATGAGCCAAAATAGCAGTTCAGCGCCAGCGCAGACTTCAACGGCAGAAATAACAGACAGATAACGAACAACAATCCCTTGCCAGTACTCATTTCTTCGCCTCCACCGCCTGTAAACGACATTGTCCGTTACAGTTCAGAGTATTCATCCGTAATGCGCCGTAATCATCCATGTAACCCAGGTAAAATTGATTACCGTTATAGCTTCCTGTATGAGTTATGACGGTGCTAAAAGGGGCAATCATCACCGATTTAAAACCGGGGATCACACCTTTATCATTTTGCCCAAGATAGGCAATCGTCAAGTAATAGGCGGTAGGGTTTTTCAGGGTAAGTTCGTTGCCCTTCTGGCTAACCTGTAACTGTAACTCTATGTGTTCACCTGTTTTCTTGCGCAATGCCGCAGGTCGCCAGAACAACTTAATACGGCTTTGGATCGCGACCTGAAGTATCGCATGGTCGCTGCTTTTATCCGGCGCTGGCGGAATTTCGCGCATGTTGTAGTAAAACAGCGTTTCACGATCGCCGGGCAACTGTGTGGTTGACGCTTGCTTTACAATCCGCACCTGCGATGTTGCTTTTGGTTCCAGGCGCTGTATTGGTGGCAGGGCGACCAGAAGATCGTCGCTTTTCTCCCCTTTATCATTTTCTATCCAGGAATATGCAAGGTAAGGCAGTTTGTCACTCTGGTTTTCTATGCGCAGGCTGGTGGCTTTGTCGTTGGCGTTAAACACAACTCGTGTGCGATCGGGTTGCACTGCAGCGTTGCTACCCAGGCTGACGGCTAACAGAATCAGGGGTAATCCTTTAATAAATGTCATTCTCTTTTCCTTAATTAATGACAAGGTAAAATCAGGCGATTGGTCGTATCTTCCAGACGTTCTGGCAGATGAATAATGCAACTTTGTTTATCGCCCCAGAGCACAGTAAATTGCTGGTTTTCAGCTACTCCGCCAAGCCAGGCATGGCCTTCCTCGCTAACCATACCGACACTAATTCCACTGCCATTCTGCTGAATATTGGCACCGAGAGGGGGATAGTGACCGCTGGCGTCGCGAATAATAATGTTAACGTCTTTACCAGAACGGGAAGCCAGCGATTTGTAACCAATAGCGCCTTCAATCCACGTTTCTTTGATGATATTTTCAGCAACCGTTACGCCATCAGGTAAATCATTCATGTTGACTGCCACGGTGGAAGGTTGGTAACTGGAAATTAGCGGCACTACCGCAATACCAAAATGGTTGGTGTAGTCGAGATTACCCTGAACCGGAATATTTGCCACGCCGTCGGTGCTGACCATCAGCCGAGGCTCATTGGTTGAACTGCGGCGATGGAAGGCTGCGCCATATTGAGTGGCGGTAAAGGAACCGCTCCAGCTACTGCTGACAGAGCTGTAATCATTGGCGGCATAAGTGCCAGACAAATCCCATTCGCCGGCTGAACTCAGGTGTTGATAGTTACCACTCACCTGGGCGCCATTGTCAGGACGGTCGGATTGCAGCCCGGCAGACATGCCCCAGCTATTACGTTCATCCAGCGTATAGTTCCACGACATGCGGTGCGTGGTGCTGTTACTACTGTTTTGCATGTCATAGCCGACTCGACCACCGTTACCGATAGGTAATGAAATCGACAGGTAAATCTGGTTGTCGCGATCTTTGTTTTCGTAGTGGGTTGTGTTGAATGACGTCGAGATCGATATATCTTTCCAGTCACTGATATCAATATTAAAACCTGCCGTTATGTTGGCGGTCGTGGAGGTATTTGCGTTCCACCAGGTCTGATGTAACAGGTTGGCGTACAGGTTGAGGTTCAGAGGGGTTATCGGTTGGCCTACTGATAAGCTGATCGTCTGTTTTTCGTCTTGTGCATCGTTGTCGTTGTATTTGTGATCCAGATAGTTGGCGTAGCTGTGAAAATGACGATCGGAGAAGCGATAAGCAGCGAGTGAAATCGTACTATTTGTGGCGTCCACTTGTTTGCTGTAATTGAAACGGTAGCTTAAGCCCCGCTCGTCCTGCTGGGTATCAAATTGGCTACTGGCCCAGGTGACATCAAATGACAATGCCCCCAGCCAGAGCATATTTTGCCCGATGCCTATTGCGCCAGAATGGTAGTCATCTCCGGAGAGTAGCAAACCGCCATATAACGAGGTATTCGAGAGCATCCCCCAGGATATTTCATTACTAAAAAAGGTTTCATTTTCAGTTTGATGAGACATTGAGGTTCGCGGCTGACCAACAGCAAGTTTATAGCGAACCTGACCCTGGCGCGTCAGGAAGGGCGTCGAGGCGGCCGAAACCTGAAAGTTGTTCACCCGACCATCGTCTTCCGTTACTTTGACATCCAGCGTACCCTGGACAGACTGATTGATGTCATCAATGATAAACGGGCCTGGCGGGACTTTTTTCTGATAAATAACTCGCCCCGAATGACTTACGGTGACAGTGGCGTTGGTTTGCGCGATACCGCTGATTTGTGGGGCGTAACCACGCAATTCCCAGGGCAACATCCGGTCATCGCTGGTCAGTGCCGCACCGGTATAAGAAAAACCGTCGAAAATATTGGAACTAAAATCAGTTTCGCCCAGGGTTAATTTCGAACCTAATTGCGGTAGTGGGCGAAAAAGATAAGTACGTGATATTCCGCCGCTCTGGTCATGGGCATCGTCGCTTTCGGAGCGGCTCAGCTGGTAATCGCTGCGTAAGCGCCATGCACCCATGTTAATACCGGCAGTACCGTAAGCGTTCAGGTTGGTGTTGCTGCTACTGCCCTGTGGACGGTAGTTGCTGGCAAACAGGTTGTAATCCATCAGGACACCGGCTACACCTTCTTTCCATGTTGATGGCGGCATCCAGTTTTCTGAGTGCCATGCCAGCCACGCTTGCGGAATGGTGATATTGAGTTGCTGATTGGCTTGATCGAAATTGAAGAGTATTTCTGGATGCGAACTAAAATCAACACACTGATTTATCTGTACTAATGATTGACGGAAGTCTGGTTTTAAACCAAATTTATCCACCAGTGATTCATCGATGCACGGAATGGTTTTATCACCGCTTTTTTGCCAGCTAATTTTTTTCCCGTTACTTATTTGGTTATTATTAACGGTAATGCTAACAAAATATTCACCGGGGGCAATCACCCCTTTGTCTTTTAATAATGAAATATCAATGCTATCACGCATCGATTTGTCGAGGACGCTCAGGTTAAATTCGACCGCCAGCGCGGACGGCATTACCATCGTCAGGCAGGAAATAAAAGAAAGTCGATAAATATTCACGGTGTCCATACCTGATAAATATCTGCAGAAAGGCGGCTACGTCGCCGCCATAATTATTCTTATTTATAATCCAGAACGTAGGTCGCGTTAGCGGTTACGGCACCGGCAGTGACATTGACTGCATTGTCAATTTGTTCCATCCAGGCAAAGAAGTTCAGCGTTTGTTCTGTTGAGCTTGCATCCAGGTCGAGGTCTGGCGCAGCTGTACCCAATACGATGTTTGTGTCATTTTTGTCCATCAGTCTTACGCCGACACCTGTTGCTTCGCCAGCACTGGTATTGCTCAACAGAGGTGTTGCCCCCGTCGTTTTAGCCGAACCGTCGAAGGTTACGGCAACTTTGGATATTGGCGAACCGCTACCATTATCAGAACCTGGCAGGTCACAGTTTATTAAGCGAATGTCGACGGCCACTTTATTGCTGTGATGATCCCGGTTTATATGGGTTGTCGTGACTTGTCCAAGGTCAATATTTTTATCAACATCATCTGGATGAATGTCACAAGGTGCTTCAATAATTTCACCTTTAAAGTGAATTTCACCAGAGCCTTCGTCTGCGGCATAAACAGGAGCAGTGAACAACAGAGATACGGCCAATGCGGCCAATGTTTTTTGTCCTTTAAACATAACAGAATCCTTTAAGGAAATAGAAAAATAGTATAGCTCTACCAGATTATCTGATTTTGCGTGTGGAGTGTTTTTAGTTTTGCTTAAAAATATATTTAGTTTTATTAAATGCAAATGCAATTGATTGGTGTTGTGAATTAATTAAGGCGTAGAAAATAGAAGTGAATTATGGATATGCATAATACTCAGTGGATTATAAACAGGACGGAGAGATCAATTATTTTTATGAAGATATTGCATTGACTGCTATTTGAACTGGTTGTTTTTTATTTGGCGTCCGGTTTTTGATTTTATTTTTACAATTTTTTATGCTTAAACCAACAAAAAATAACCCGCCATATAAACGGCGGGCTAAATTATTTGCTGCTCAGTAATCACCGATTAACGTTTGATATCGCTTTTAAAGTCACGTTTTTCATAGCCAGTATACAGCTGACGCGGACGGGCAATTTTCATGCCGTCACTGTGCATTTCGCTCCAGTGGGCGATCCAGCCAACGGTACGTGCCATTGCGAAAATGACGGTGAACATGGAAGACGGAATACCCATCGCTTTCAGGATGATACCGGAGTAGAAATCGACGTTCGGGTACAGTTTTTTCTCGATAAAGTACGGGTCGTTCAGCGCGATGTTTTCCAGCTCCATTGCCACTTCCAGCAGGTCATCTTTGGTGCCCAGCTCTTTCAGGACTTCATGGCAGGTTTCACGCATTACGGTGGCGCGCGGGTCGTAATTTTTGTACACGCGGTGACCGAAGCCCATCAGGCGGAAAGAGTCATTCTTATCTTTCGCACGACGAACAAATTCCGGAATGTGTTTAACGGAGCTGATTTCTTCCAGCATTTTTAGCGCAGCTTCGTTAGCACCACCGTGAGCCGGCCCCCACAGCGAAGCAATACCTGCTGCGATACAAGCAAACGGGTTCGCACCCGAAGAACCAGCGGTACGCACGGTGGAAGTCGAGGCGTTCTGTTCGTGGTCAGCGTGCAGGATCAGAATACGATCCATTGCACGTTCCAGAATTGGATTGACTTCATACGGTTCGCACGGGGTGGAGAACATCATGTGCAGGAAGTTTCCGGCGTAGGAAAGGTCATTGCGCGGGTAAACAAATGGCTGACCGATGGAGTATTTGTAACACATCGCTGCCATGGTCGGCATTTTCGACAGCAGACGGAACGCGGCGATTTCACGATGACGCGGATTATTGACGTCAAGTGAATCGTGATAAAACGCTGCCAGCGCGCCGGTGATACCGCACATGACCGCCATCGGATGAGAGTCGCGACGGAAGGCGTGGAACAGACGGGTAATCTGTTCGTGGATCATCGTATGACGGGTAACGGTAGTTTTAAACTCGTCATACTGTTCCTGGGTCGGTTTTTCACCATTCAGCAGAATGTAACAGACTTCCAGGTAGTTAGAATCGGTCGCCAGCTGATCGATCGGGAAACCGCGATGCAGCAAAATACCTTCATCACCATCAATAAAAGTAATTTTAGATTCGCAGGATGCGGTTGAAGTGAAGCCTGGATCAAAGGTGAATACACCTTTTGAACCGAGAGTACGGATATCAATAACATCTTGACCCAGCGTGCCTTTCAGCACATCCAGTTCAACAGCTGTATCCCCGTTGAGGGTGAGTTTTGCTTTTGTATCAGCCATTTAAGGTCTCCTTAGCGCCTTATTGCGTAAGACTGCCGGAACTTAAATTTGCCTTCGCACATCAACCTGGCTTTACCCGTTTGTTATTTGGCTCGCCGCTCTGCGAAAGAGGGGAAGACCTGGGTACAGAGCTCTGGGCGCTTGCAGGTAAAGGATTCATTGATGACGAATAAACGGCGAATCAAGCACTTAGCAATCCGAATTATTAAACCTGTCTATCACTAATAACTGTCCTGGATGGATTGGTCAATACTTCCACACTGTTACATAAGTTAATCTTAGGTGAAATAGTGACCCCATAACTTTTACGCATTATATGCTTTTCCTGATGATGTTTGTAACAACTTTGTTGAATGATTGTCAAATGAGATGGTTAAAAATTAAATAAATGTTGTTATCGTGACTTAGATCACTGTTCTGGATAAAACCCGACAAAGCATATGTAGGTTAATTGTAATGATTTTGTGAACGGCCTATACTGCCGCCAGGTCTCCGGAACACCCTGCAATCCCGAGCCACCCAGCGTTGTAACGTGTCGTTTTCGCATCTGGAAGCAGTGTTTTGCATGACGCGCAGTTATAGAAAGGACGCTGTCTGACCCGCAAGCAGACCGGAGGAAGGAAATCCCGACGTCTCCAGGTAACAGAAAGTTATCCTCTGTACCCGTAGTCCCCAGGGAATAATAAGAACAGCATGTGGGCGTTATTCATGATAAGAAATGTGAAAAAACAAAGACCTGTTAATCTGGACCTACAGACCATCCGGTTCCCCGTCACGGCGATAGCGTCCATTCTCCATCGCGTTTCCGGTGTGATCACCTTCGTTGCAGTGGGCATCCTGCTGTGGCTTCTGGGTACTAGCCTCTCTTCCCCTGAAGGTTTCGAGCAAGCTTCCGCCATTATGGGCAGCTTCTTCGTCAAATTTATCATGTGGGGCATCCTTACCGCTCTGGCGTATCACGTCGTCGTAGGTATTCGCCACATGATGATGGATTTTGGCTATCTGGAAGAAACATTCGAAGCGGGTAAACGCTCCGCCAAAATCTCCTTTGTCATTACTGTCGTGCTTTCAATTCTTGCAGGAGTCCTCGTATGGTAAGCAACGCCTCCGCATTAGGACGCAATGGCGTACATGATTTCATCCTCGTTCGCGCTACTGCTATCGTCCTGACGCTCTACATCATTTATATGGTCGGTTTTTTCGCTACCAGTGGCGAACTGACATATGAAGTCTGGATCGGTTTCTTTGCCTCTGCGTTCACTAAAGTGTTCACCCTGCTGGCGCTGTTTTCCATCTTGATCCATGCCTGGATCGGCATGTGGCAGGTGTTGACCGACTACGTTAAACCGCTGGCTTTGCGCCTGATGCTGCAACTGGTGATTGTCGTTGCACTGGTGGTTTACGTGATTTATGGATTCGTTGTGGTGTGGGGTGTGTGATGAAATTGCCAGTCAGAGAATTTGATGCAGTTGTGATTGGTGCCGGCGGCGCAGGTATGCGCGCGGCGCTGCAAATTTCCCAGAGCGGCCAGACCTGTGCGCTGCTCTCTAAAGTCTTCCCGACCCGTTCCCATACCGTTTCGGCGCAGGGCGGCATTACCGTTGCGCTGGGTAATACCCATGAAGATAACTGGGAATGGCATATGTACGACACCGTAAAAGGGTCGGACTATATCGGTGACCAGGACGCGATTGAATATATGTGTAAAACCGGGCCGGAAGCGATTCTGGAACTGGAACACATGGGACTGCCGTTCTCGCGCCTTGATGATGGTCGTATCTATCAACGTCCGTTTGGCGGTCAGTCGAAAAACTTCGGCGGCGAGCAGGCGGCACGTACAGCGGCAGCGGCTGACCGTACCGGTCACGCACTGTTGCACACCCTTTATCAGCAGAACCTGAAAAACCACACCACCATTTTCTCCGAGTGGTATGCGCTGGATCTGGTGAAAAACCAGGATGGCGCAGTGGTCGGTTGTACCGCACTGTGCATCGAAACCGGTGAAGTGGTTTATTTCAAAGCCCGCGCTACCGTGCTGGCGACTGGCGGAGCAGGGCGTATTTATCAGTCCACCACCAACGCCCACATTAACACCGGCGACGGCGTCGGCATGGCTATCCGTGCAGGCGTACCGGTGCAGGATATGGAAATGTGGCAGTTCCACCCGACGGGTATTGCCGGTGCGGGCGTACTGGTCACCGAGGGTTGCCGTGGTGAAGGCGGTTATCTGCTGAACAAACATGGCGAACGCTTTATGGAGCGTTATGCGCCGAACGCCAAAGACCTGGCGGGGCGTGATGTGGTGGCGCGTTCCATCATGATCGAAATTCGTGAAGGTCGTGGCTGTGATGGCCCGTGGGGACCACACGCAAAACTGAAACTCGACCACCTGGGTAAAGAAGTTCTCGAATCCCGTCTGCCGGGCATTCTTGAACTCTCCCGTACCTTCGCTCACGTCGATCCGGTGAAAGAGCCGATTCCGGTTATCCCAACCTGTCACTACATGATGGGCGGTATTCCGACCAAAGTGACCGGGCAGGCGCTGACCGTGAACGAGAAGGGCGAAGATGTGGTGATTCCTGGCCTGTTCGCGGTGGGTGAAATTGCTTGCGTATCGGTACACGGCGCTAACCGTCTTGGCGGCAACTCGCTGCTGGACCTGGTGGTCTTTGGTCGTGCGGCAGGTCTGCATCTGCAAGAGTCTATCGCCGAACAGGGCGCACTGCGCGATGCCAGCGAGTCTGATGTCGAAGCTTCTCTGGAGCGCCTGAACCGCTGGAACAACAACCGTAACGGTGAAGATCCGGTGGCGATTCGTAAAGCACTGCAAGAATGTATGCAGCATAACTTCTCGGTCTTCCGTGAAGGTGATGCGATGGCGAAAGGGCTTGAGCAGTTGAAAGTGATCCGCGAGCGTCTGAAAAATGCCCGTCTGGATGACACCTCCAGCGAGTTCAACACCCAGCGCGTTGAATGCCTGGAACTGGATAACCTGATGGAAACGGCGTATGCAACGGCTGTTTCTGCCAACTTCCGTACCGAAAGCCGTGGCGCGCATAGCCGCTTCGACTTCCCGGAGCGTGATGATGAAAACTGGCTGTGTCACTCCCTGTATCTGCCAGAGTCGGAATCCATGACGCGACGTAGCGTCAACATGGAACCGAAACTGCGCCCGGCATTCCCGCCGAAGATTCGTACTTACTAATGCGGAGACAGGAAAATGAGACTCGAGTTTTCAATTTATCGCTATAACCCGGATGTTGATGATGCTCCGCGTATGCAGGATTACACCCTGGAAGCGGAAGAAGGTCGCGACATGATGCTGCTGGATGCGCTTATCCAGCTGAAAGAGAAAGATCCCAGCCTGTCGTTCCGTCGCTCCTGCCGTGAAGGTGTGTGTGGTTCCGACGGTCTGAACATGAACGGCAAGAATGGTCTGGCCTGTATTACCCCGATTTCGGCACTCAACCAGCCGGGCAAGAAGATTGTAATTCGTCCGTTGCCAGGTTTACCGGTGATCCGCGATTTGGTGGTAGACATGGGACAATTCTATGCGCAATATGAGAAAATTAAGCCTTACTTGTTGAATAATGGACAAAATCTACCAGCTCGTGAGCATTTACAAATGCCCGAGCAACGTGAAAAACTCGACGGGCTGTATGAATGTATTCTCTGCGCATGTTGTTCAACCTCTTGTCCGTCTTTCTGGTGGAATCCCGATAAGTTTATCGGTCCTGCAGGCTTGTTAGCGGCGTATCGTTTCCTGATTGATAGCCGTGATACTGAGACTGACAGCCGCCTCGACGGTTTGAGTGATGCATTCAGTGTATTCCGCTGTCACAGCATCATGAACTGCGTCAGTGTATGTCCGAAAGGGCTGAACCCGACGCGCGCCATCGGTCATATCAAGTCGATGTTGTTGCAACGTAATGCGTAATGTCCTGGCCTGATGGCCAAGGCAAAAATGTGCACGAACGGTTCCCTCTCCCTGGAAGGGCGAGGGGGAAAATCGAGCCTGCGTTAACAATTAAGCAGGTTTGTTAGAAACCGTAGGCCTGATAAGACGCGCAAGCGTCGCATCAGGCAACCAGCGCCGGATGCGGCGTGAATGCCTTATCCGGTCTACAAAAGAAATGCAGGAAATCTTTAAAAACTGCCCCTGACACTAAGACAGTTTTTAAAGGTTCCTTAGCGGACGCAGAAAATACGACAAGTCCGCAACAAGTGAACCCCGGCACGCACATCACTGTGCGTGGTAGTATCCACGGCGAAGTAAGCATAAAAAAGATGCTTAAGGGATCACGATGCAGAACAGCGCTTTGAAAGCCTGGTTGGACTCTTCTTACCTCTCTGGCGCAAACCAGAGCTGGATAGAACAGCTCTATGAAGACTTCTTAACCGATCCTGACTCGGTTGACGCTAACTGGCGTTCGACGTTCCAGCAGTTACCTGGTACGGGAGTCAAACCGGATCAATTCCACTCTCAAACGCGTGAATATTTCCGCCGCCTGGCGAAAGACGCTTCACGTTACTCTTCAACGATCTCCGACCCTGACACCAATGTGAAGCAGGTTAAAGTCCTGCAGCTCATTAACGCATACCGCTTCCGTGGTCACCAACATGCGAATCTCGATCCGCTGGGACTGTGGCAGCAAGATAAGGTGGCCGATCTGGATCCGTCTTTCCACGATCTGACCGAAGCAGACTTCCAGGAGACCTTCAACGTCGGTTCATTTGCCAGCGGCAAAGAGACCATGAAACTCGGCGAGCTGCTGGAAGCCCTGAAGCAAACCTACTGCGGCCCGATTGGCGCCGAGTATATGCACATTACCAGCACCGAAGAAAAACGCTGGATCCAACAGCGTATCGAGTCTGGTCGCGCGACGTTCAATAGCGAAGAGAAAAAACGCTTCTTAAGCGAACTGACCGCCGCTGAAGGCCTTGAACGTTACCTTGGCGCAAAATTCCCTGGCGCAAAACGCTTCTCGCTGGAAGGCGGCGACGCGTTAATCCCGATGCTTAAAGAGATGATCCGCCACGCTGGCAACAGCGGCACCCGTGAAGTGGTTCTCGGGATGGCGCACCGTGGTCGTCTGAACGTGCTGGTGAACGTGCTGGGTAAAAAACCGCAAGACTTGTTCGACGAGTTTGCCGGTAAACATAAAGAACACCTCGGCACAGGTGACGTGAAATACCACATGGGCTTCTCGTCTGACTTCCAGACCGATGGCGGCCTGGTGCACCTCGCGCTGGCGTTTAACCCGTCTCACCTTGAGATTGTAAGCCCGGTAGTTATCGGTTCTGTTCGTGCCCGTCTGGACAGACTTGATGAGCCGAGCAGCAACAAAGTGCTGCCAATCACCATCCACGGTGACGCCGCAGTGACCGGGCAGGGCGTGGTTCAGGAAACCCTGAACATGTCGAAGGCGCGTGGCTATGAAGTTGGCGGTACGGTACGTATCGTTATCAACAACCAGGTTGGCTTCACCACCTCTAACCCGCTGGATGCCCGTTCTACGCCGTACTGTACGGATATCGGTAAGATGGTTCAGGCACCGATTTTCCACGTTAACGCGGACGATCCGGAAGCCGTTGCCTTTGTGACCCGTCTGGCGCTCGATTTCCGTAACACCTTTAAACGTGATGTCTTCATCGACCTGGTATGCTACCGCCGTCACGGCCACAACGAAGCCGACGAGCCGAGCGCAACCCAGCCGCTGATGTATCAGAAAATCAAAAAACATCCGACACCGCGCAAAATCTACGCTGACAAGCTGGAGCAGGAAAAAGTCGCGACGCTGGAAGATGCCACCGAGATGGTTAACCTGTACCGCGATGCGCTGGATGCGGGTGATTGCGTGGTGGCAGAGTGGCGTCCGATGAACATGCACTCCTTCACCTGGTCGCCGTACCTCAACCACGAATGGGACGAAGAGTACCCGAACAAAGTTGAGATGAAGCGCCTGCAGGAGTTGGCTAAACGCATCAGTACGGTGCCAGAAGCCATTGAAATGCAGTCTCGTGTTGCCAAGATTTATGGCGACCGTCAGGCAATGGCGGCTGGTGAAAAACTGTTCGACTGGGGCGGCGCGGAAAACCTCGCTTACGCCACACTGGTTGATGAAGGCATTCCGGTTCGCCTGTCGGGTGAAGACTCTGGTCGCGGTACGTTCTTCCACCGCCACGCGGTGATCCACAACCAGTCCAACGGTTCCACTTACACGCCGCTGCAACATATTCATAACGGCCAGGGCGCGTTCCGTGTCTGGGACTCCGTACTGTCTGAAGAAGCAGTGCTGGCGTTTGAATATGGTTATGCCACCGCAGAACCACGCACTCTGACCATCTGGGAAGCACAGTTCGGTGACTTCGCCAACGGCGCACAGGTGGTTATCGACCAGTTTATCTCCTCTGGCGAACAGAAATGGGGCCGGATGTGTGGCCTGGTGATGTTGCTGCCGCACGGTTACGAAGGGCAGGGGCCGGAGCACTCCTCCGCGCGTCTGGAACGTTATCTGCAACTTTGCGCTGAGCAAAACATGCAGGTGTGCGTACCGTCTACCCCGGCACAGGTTTACCACATGCTGCGTCGTCAGGCGCTGCGCGGGATGCGTCGTCCGCTGGTCGTGATGTCGCCGAAATCGCTGCTGCGTCATCCGCTGGCGGTCTCCAGCCTCGAAGAACTGGCGAACGGCACCTTCCTGCCAGCCATCGGTGAAATCGACGAGCTTGATCCGAAGGGCGTGAAGCGCGTAGTGATGTGTTCTGGTAAGGTTTATTACGACCTGTTGGAACAACGCCGTAAGAATAATCAACACGATGTCGCCATTGTGCGTATCGAGCAACTCTACCCGTTCCCGCATAAAGCGATGCAGGAAGTGTTGCAGCAGTTTGCTCACGTCAAGGATTTTGTCTGGTGCCAGGAAGAGCCGCTCAACCAGGGCGCATGGTACTGCAGCCAGCATCATTTCCGCGAAGTGATTCCGTTTGGGGCTTCTCTGCGTTATGCAGGCCGCCCGGCCTCCGCCTCTCCGGCGGTAGGGTATATGTCCGTTCACCAGAAACAGCAACAAGATCTGGTTAATGACGCGCTGAACGTCGAATAAATAAAGGATACATAATGAGTAGCGTAGATATTCTGGTCCCTGACCTGCCTGAATCCGTAGCCGATGCCACCGTCGCAACCTGGCATAAAAAACCCGGCGACGCAGTCGTACGTGATGAAGTGCTGGTAGAAATCGAAACTGACAAAGTGGTACTGGAAGTACCGGCATCAGCAGACGGCATTCTGGATGCGGTTCTGGAAGATGAAGGTACAACCGTAACGTCTCGTCAGATCCTTGGTCGCCTGCGTGAAGGCAACAGCGCCGGTAAAGAAACCAGTGCCAAATCTGAAGAGAAAGCGTCCACTCCGGCGCAACGCCAGCAGGCGTCTCTGGAAGAGCAAAACAACGATGCGTTAAGCCCGGCGATCCGTCGTCTGCTGGCTGAACACAACCTCGACGCCAGCGCGATTAAAGGCACTGGTGTCGGTGGTCGTCTGACCCGTGAAGATGTGGAAAAACATCTGGCGAAAGCCCCGGCGAAAGAGTCTGCACCGGCAGTTG
Source organism: Escherichia sp. MOD1-EC6819 (assembly GCF_002965765.1). Classification (NCBI taxonomy): domain Bacteria; kingdom Pseudomonadati; phylum Pseudomonadota; class Gammaproteobacteria; order Enterobacterales; family Enterobacteriaceae; genus Escherichia; species Escherichia sp. MOD1-EC6819. Next base: position 24,471 of record NZ_PTRG01000010.1, read on the forward strand.
CTGCTCCGGCGGCGCAACCGGCACTGGCTGCACGTAGCGAAAAACGTGTACCAATGACTCGCCTGCGTAAGCGTGTGGCAGAGCGTCTGCTGGAAGCGAAAAACTCCACCGCCATGCTGACCACGTTCAACGAAGTCAACATGAAGCCGATTATGGATCTGCGTAAGCAGTACGGTGAAGCGTTTGAAAAACGCCACGGCATCCGTCTGGGCTTTATGTCTTTCTACGTGAAAGCGGTGGTTGAAGCCCTGAAACGTTACCCGGAAGTGAATGCTTCTATCGATGGCGATGATGTGGTTTACCACAACTATTTCGACGTCAGCATGGCGGTTTCTACACCGCGCGGTCTGGTGACGCCGGTTCTGCGTGATGTCGATACCCTCGGCATGGCAGATATCGAGAAGAAAATCAAAGAGTTGGCTGTTAAAGGCCGTGACGGTAAGCTGACGGTTGAAGATCTGACCGGTGGTAACTTCACCATCACCAACGGTGGTGTGTTCGGTTCCCTGATGTCTACGCCTATCATCAACCCGCCGCAGAGCGCAATTCTGGGTATGCACGCTATCAAAGATCGTCCGATGGCCGTGAATGGTCAGGTTGAGATCCTGCCGATGATGTACCTGGCGCTGTCCTACGATCACCGTCTGATCGATGGTCGCGAATCCGTAGGCTTCCTGGTAACCATCAAAGAGTTGCTGGAAGATCCGACGCGTCTGCTGCTGGACGTGTAGTAGTTTAAGCCTCACCTGCACTGTAGACCGGATAAGGGATCGCCCTCTTCGGCAATGGAAGCCTGATGCGACGCTAACGCGTCTTATCAGGCCTACGGGTGACCGACAATGCCCGGTAGCGATACGTCATACTCGGTCTACGGTTTAAAAGATAACGATTACTAAAGGATGGACAGAACACATGAACTTACATGAATACCAGGCAAAACAACTTTTTGCCCGCTATGGCTTACCGGCGCCAGTGGGTTATGCCTGTACTACTCCGCGCGAAGCAGAAGAAGCCGCTTCAAAAATCGGTGCTGGTCCGTGGGTAGTGAAATGTCAGGTTCACGCTGGTGGCCGTGGTAAAGCGGGCGGTGTGAAAGTTGTAAACAGCAAAGAAGATATCCGTGCTTTTGCAGAAAACTGGCTGGGTAAACGTCTGGTAACGTATCAAACAGACGCCAATGGCCAACCGGTTAACCAGATTCTGGTTGAAGCAGCGACCGATATCGCTAAAGAGCTGTATCTCGGTGCTGTTGTTGACCGTAGTTCCCGTCGCGTGGTCTTTATGGCCTCCACCGAAGGCGGCGTGGAAATCGAAAAAGTGGCGGAAGAAACCCCGCACCTGATCCACAAAGTTGCGCTTGATCCGCTGACTGGCCCGATGCCGTATCAGGGACGCGAGCTGGCGTTCAAACTGGGTCTGGAAGGTAAACTGGTTCAGCAGTTCACCAAAATCTTCATGGGTCTGGCGACCATTTTCCTTGAGCGCGACCTGGCGCTTATCGAAATCAACCCGCTGGTTATTACCAAACAGGGCGATCTTGTCTGCCTCGACGGCAAACTGGGCGCTGACGGTAACGCACTGTTCCGCCAGCCTGATCTGCGCGAAATGCGCGACCAGTCGCAGGAAGATCCGCGTGAAGCGCAGGCTGCTCAGTGGGAACTGAACTATGTTGCGCTGGACGGTAACATCGGTTGTATGGTTAACGGCGCAGGTCTGGCGATGGGTACGATGGACATCGTTAAACTGCACGGCGGCGAACCGGCTAACTTCCTGGACGTTGGCGGCGGCGCAACCAAAGAACGCGTAACCGAAGCGTTCAAAATCATCCTCTCTGACGACAAAGTGAAAGCCGTTCTGGTTAACATCTTCGGCGGTATCGTTCGTTGCGACCTGATCGCTGACGGTATCATCGGCGCGGTAGCGGAAGTGGGTGTTAACGTACCGGTTGTGGTACGTCTGGAAGGTAACAACGCCGAACTCGGCGCGAAGAAACTGGCTGACAGCGGCCTGAATATTATTGCAGCAAAAGGTCTGACGGATGCAGCTCAGCAGGTTGTTGCCGCAGTGGAGGGGAAATAATGTCCATTTTAATTGATAAAAACACTAAGGTTATCTGCCAGGGCTTTACCGGTAGCCAGGGGACTTTCCACTCTGAACAGGCCATTGCATACGGCACTAAAATGGTTGGCGGCGTAACCCCAGGTAAAGGCGGCACTACCCACCTCGGCCTGCCGGTATTCAACACCGTGCGTGAAGCCGTTGCCGCCACTGGCGCTACCGCTTCTGTTATCTATGTACCAGCGCCGTTCTGCAAAGACTCCATTCTGGAAGCCATCGACGCAGGCATCAAACTGATTATCACCATCACTGAAGGCATCCCGACGCTGGATATGCTGACTGTGAAAGTGAAACTGGATGAAGCGGGCGTTCGTATGATTGGCCCGAACTGCCCGGGCGTAATCACTCCGGGTGAATGCAAAATCGGTATTCAGCCGGGTCACATTCACAAACCGGGTAAAGTGGGTATCGTTTCCCGTTCCGGTACACTGACCTATGAAGCGGTTAAACAGACCACGGATTACGGTTTCGGTCAGTCTACCTGTGTCGGTATCGGCGGCGATCCGATCCCTGGCTCTAACTTTATCGACATTCTCGAAATGTTCGAAAAAGATCCGCAGACTGAAGCGATCGTGATGATCGGTGAGATCGGCGGTAGCGCCGAAGAAGAAGCGGCTGCGTACATCAAAGAGCACGTCACCAAGCCAGTTGTTGGTTACATTGCCGGTGTGACTGCGCCGAAAGGCAAACGTATGGGTCATGCTGGCGCTATCATTGCCGGTGGTAAAGGGACTGCGGATGAGAAATTCGCCGCTCTGGAAGCCGCAGGCGTGAAAACTGTTCGCAGCCTGGCTGATATCGGTGAAGCACTGAAAACTGTTCTGAAATAAATATCTGTAATAAGAAATAGCCCTCGCCGCTTCCCTCTACAGGAATGGCGAAGGGCTGTCGGTTTCGACATGGTTGGCCATCTTATGATGGCCTTTTTTGTTTTTATTCGGGCGCTAATCTGAAAAGCTTTCCCGCTGCTTTTTTTCCCATCCCTTGCGCAATAATGCCCGGCGAAATATCTCTTCTCCATTCAGTAAAAGGATTTATACATGAAGACAATTATTCTGCCGGTTGCTCTGACCCTGATGGGTATAAATGCGGACGTTTATGCGGCCGATGTAAAGATCGATATTTTAAGTGCGACAGTGAAAGATAAACGCATTGAGGGGGCATCGGTGACGCTGCAACGCAATGGCGCACAATCCGTTTCTGGCACCACAAATGCATCGGGCAGCGTTAGTCTGGGTTCTTCATTTGCTGATGATCAAGATGCGTTATTAATCGTCAAAAAAGACGGTTACTCCAATCTTTTAACGACACCACATTAGACGTCAGTGATTTAGCCACTGTGATAACGCCAGCGACAGGTACTTCAACTCCGGCTTCGCCTGCGATGCAAAACAGTGGCGATACTCAACTGGCAAGAAAATATAATCGTGAAGGTGAAGCTGTTTACAAAACCGGTCAACTTGAGCAAGCCATTCAACTCTTCCAACAGGCAACAGAATTAGACGGCAATTACGGACAGGCATTTAGTAACCTGGGTCTGGCTTATCAGAAAAATGGCAACATAGCAGAAGCGATTTGGGCAAATCGTAAAGCGATCTCGTTAGCCAGTGGAGCAAATGCGGCGACAACGCGCGCTAACTCCTATTATAACATTGCTAAAATTTATGAAATCGCAGGTCAGAACGCCGATGCCTTGCAGCATTATCAACTGTCGTATGCGGAAAAAAATAAGCCCTCTTATGAAGAAGCTATCGCACGTGTAAAAGCAAAAATGTAAATCAGCTGTATTTTGAGGGCAACTGATGATGCCCACTGTTTACGAACATTTTATTTTCCGGTTACACAGTTTCCTGATTTGACCTGCGTGAGAGGCGCAGGTCATTAATCATTTCAAACGTGAACTACGGTCGAAAATATTATTTCAGTATGAATTAATATATATTTTTTTTGGGGCTTTATAAGTAGCTGGTGCTTCTTTACAATGCGATTGTATAAAAAACTTTTTTAATATAATTAGTTATATCACTCGATGTACTACTGAATTATCAACTATTACTTTAAGGTTCAGTAGTCGTAAAGCTGTATCTCCAGATAACTAAATTTCTGACATCTTACAACATCATCATCTTCAAATAGTTAATTTTAGAATATTACACTGCTAAAACAGGTAAAATAAAGCAATCTATTAGATGTTGCAGAACAACCTTGATTCCAACGGCGAAATCGCTGCTGCTCATATGGAGCTGAATATCACTCAGTTCATGCTTGATGAGTCGATATCGCTATATCCATAGATAGAGGAGAGTACAATCGCATCAACGCCAATCACATGTGTTGCTTTCTTCATGGGGAGTCCTCTGTAAGGCAGAGAGTTAATATTTTTTAGACAAGGTAGCGTGTATCCGAGAATATCCGGTGTTTTCTAACGCCTGGTTATAATTCCGTTTGGTTGTTTCGTATCACTGCTATAACAATTTCTCTTGATTTTCAATCGTTGAGCGAATCATTGAATACCGATCGGGAAATATCAATACCATATATAATTTCTTTTGAAAATTCTTGTTCTATCTGACTATACCGAAGACATCTATTTCTTTTCGTGATTATTACCAGAAAAACAATAAGTGACGGATTTACAGTATGTTGCTCATAAAGACAACAATCAATTAACTTTGATAAAAATTTGTTATGTGAAATAGCAACAAATTGGCTACTCTAATCAATTAGGATTACAAAAAGCCGATAAGGCGGCTCTGTTAAATAAAATACTGGTTTTTTATCTATATATTTCCATGTCGGTAATTTTACTGTGTTATTTGGTTACAATAAATTAACAATAAAATTACTAGTGGCTCATGATTTACACATAATTAACATATCCGATTGATTTTGATATAAATCAATTTTTAATTCTTGAAAAAAATCTGCAAAACGAGATAAATTGTCGTAGATCAAATTGGTGAGATGGTGACAATTTCGCTATAAATTGATCACTGTCGAAAAATGCAATTTTGCTCAATAAAAACCTGTTTATTGTAAGGATTTTGCGGCGTAATATAATTACGGGATCAATTTGGTTTATTCATTAACATATTTGTAACTTTTTTATCATTGTCTTTCCTCTTTTGATGAAATGGCAACGGTAGGGGCGAGCAAATAATTTTGTATTGGGGCATGCGTGTGACCCTTTCTAACGGGGTTCACTCTCGGAGTCTTCATGCGATGAGCAAGGAGTCATGATGTTAGATATAGTCGAACTGTCGCGCTTACAGTTTGCCTTGACCGCGATGTACCACTTCCTTTTTGTGCCGCTGACGCTCGGTATGGCGTTCCTGCTGGCCATCATGGAAACGGTTTACGTCCTTTCCGGCAAACAGATTTATAAAGATATGACCAAGTTCTGGGGCAAGTTGTTTGGTATCAACTTTGCTCTGGGTGTGGCAACCGGTCTGACCATGGAGTTCCAGTTCGGGACTAACTGGTCTTACTATTCCCACTATGTAGGGGATATCTTCGGTGCGCCGCTGGCAATCGAAGGTCTGATGGCCTTCTTCCTCGAATCCACCTTTGTAGGTCTGTTCTTCTTCGGTTGGGATCGTCTGGGTAAAGTTCAGCATATGTGTGTCACCTGGCTGGTGGCGCTCGGTTCAAACCTGTCCGCACTGTGGATTCTGGTTGCGAACGGCTGGATGCAAAACCCAATCGCGTCCGATTTCAATTTCGAAACTATGCGTATGGAGATGGTGAGCTTCTCCGAGCTGGTGCTTAACCCGGTTGCTCAGGTGAAATTCGTTCACACTGTAGCGTCTGGTTATGTGACTGGCGCGATGTTCATCCTCGGTATCAGCGCATGGTATATGCTGAAAGGTCGTGACTTCGCCTTCGCAAAACGCTCCTTTGCTATTGCTGCCAGCTTCGGTATGGCTGCCGTCCTGTCTGTTATTGTTCTGGGTGATGAATCTGGTTACGAAATGGGCGATGTGCAGAAAACCAAACTGGCTGCTATTGAAGCCGAGTGGGAAACTCAACCTGCGCCCGCCGCCTTTACTCTGTTTGGTATTCCTGATCAGGAAGAGCAGACGAACAAATTTGCGATCCAGATCCCTTACGCGCTGGGTATTATCGCAACGCGTTCCGTGGATACACCGGTTATCGGCCTGAAAGAACTGATGGTGCAGCACGAAGAACGTATTCGTAACGGGATGAAAGCGTACTCTCTGCTCGAACAACTGCGTTCTGGTTCCACCGATCAGGCTGTACGTGACCAGTTCAATAGCATGAAGAAAGACCTCGGTTACGGTCTGCTGCTGAAACGCTATACGCCAAACGTGGCAGATGCGACTGAAGCGCAGATTCAACAGGCAACCAAAGACTCCATTCCACGTGTAGCGCCGCTGTACTTTGCGTTCCGTATCATGGTGGCGTGTGGCTTCTTGCTGCTGGCAATCATCGCGCTCTCTTTCTGGAGTGTCATCCGCAACCGCATTGGCGAGAAAAAATGGCTGCTGCGCGCTGCGCTGTACGGTATTCCGCTGCCGTGGATTGCTGTAGAGGCGGGCTGGTTCGTTGCTGAATATGGTCGTCAACCGTGGGCTATCGGTGAAGTGTTGCCTACCGCAGTAGCGAACTCGTCGCTGACTGCAGGCGATCTCATCTTCTCGATGGTGCTGATTTGCGGCCTGTATACCCTGTTCCTGGTGGCAGAATTGTTCTTAATGTTCAAATTTGCACGCCTTGGCCCAAGCAGCCTGAAAACCGGTCGCTATCACTTTGAGCAGTCTTCAACGACTACTCAGCCGGCACGCTAAGACAGGAGTCGTCAAATGATCGATTATGAAGTATTGCGTTTTATCTGGTGGCTGCTGGTTGGCGTTCTGCTGATTGGTTTTGCAGTCACTGACGGTTTCGACATGGGGGTGGGGATGCTCACCCGTTTCCTCGGTCGTAACGACACCGAGCGTCGAATTATGATTAACTCTATCGCGCCACACTGGGACGGTAACCAGGTATGGCTGATCACCGCAGGCGGCGCGCTGTTCGCTGCCTGGCCGATGGTCTATGCCGCTGCGTTCTCCGGCTTCTATGTCGCGATGATCCTCGTGCTGGCGTCTTTGTTCTTCCGTCCGGTCGGTTTTGATTACCGTTCCAAGATTGAAGACACCCGTTGGCGCAACATGTGGGATTGGGGCATCTTCGTAGGTAGCTTCGTTCCACCGCTGGTGATTGGCGTAGCATTCGGTAACCTGTTGCAGGGCGTACCGTTCAACGTGGATGAGTATCTGCGTCTGTATTACACCGGTAACTTCTTCCAGTTGCTTAACCCGTTCGGCCTGCTGGCAGGTGTGGTGAGCGTAGGGATGATCATTACTCAGGGCGCGACCTATCTGCAGATGCGTACCGTGGGCGAACTGCACCTGCGTACCCGTGCAACAGCTCAGGTGGCGGCGCTGGTGACACTGGTCTGCTTCGCACTGGCTGGCGTATGGGTGATGTACGGTATCGACGGTTATGTCGTTAAATCGACAATGGACCATTACGCAGCATCTAACCCGCTGAATAAAGAAGTTGTTCGTGAAGCTGGCGCATGGTTGGTGAACTTCAACAATATGCCGATTCTGTGGGCTATTCCGGCGCTGGGTGTTGTTCTGCCGCTGCTGACCATCCTGACTGCACGTATGGATAAAGCCGCGTGGGCGTTTGTGTTCTCCTCCCTGACGCTGGCCTGCATTATCCTGACTGCCGGTATCGCAATGTTCCCGTTTGTGATGCCGTCCAGCACCATGATGAACGCAAGTCTGACAATGTGGGATGCAACTTCCAGCCAGCTGACTCTTAACGTCATGACCTGGGTTGCGGTGGTTCTGGTTCCGATCATTCTTCTCTACACCATCTGGTGTTACTGGAAAATGTTCGGACGTATCACCAAAGAAGATATTGAACGTAACACCCACTCTCTGTACTAAGTAAGGAGCTAATAATGTGGTATTTCGCATGGATTCTGGGAACGCTTCTTGCCTGTTCATTTGGGGTAATCACCGCGCTGGCGCTTGAGCACATCGAATCAGGTAAAGCCGGTCAAGAAGACAGCTAATGAGCAAGATTATCGCAACCTTGTATGCGGTAATGGACAAGCGCCCTCTGCGGGCGCTTTCCTTCGTGATGGCGCTTCTGTTAGCAGGATGTATGTTTTGGGATCCATCACGTTTCGCCGCGAAGACCAGTGAACTGGAAATCTGGCATGGTTTATTGCTGATGTGGGCCGTCTGTGCTGGCGTGATTCACGGCGTGGGTTTTCGTCCGCAGAAGGTTCTTTGGCAAGGGATTTTTTGCCCACTGCTTGCCGATATTGTTCTCATTGTCGGGCTGATTTTCTTCTTCTTTTAAATCAGAATTCTCTTTAAAAATTTATGGACCTTCAACAGTCCATAAATTTTTACGCTCCCTTAACTTGCCCTCATTCCCAAACCTCAATCGCACGCGTATAGTAGCAGCGTTTAAAAGTTCTAACTTTTGTTGCATTACCGGGATGTAAAGTGAATACAACGCTGTTTCGATGGCCGGTTCGCGTCTACTATGAAGATACCGATGCCGGTGGTGTGGTGTACCACGCCAGTTACATCGCTTTTTATGAAAGAGCACGCACAGAGATGCTGCGTCACCATCACTTCAGTCAACAGGCGCTGATGGCTGAGCGTGTTGCCTTCGTGGTACGTAAAATGACGGTGGAATATTACGCACCTGCACGGCTCGACGATATGCTCGAAATACAGACTGAAATAACATCAATGCGTGGCACCTCTTTGGTTTTCACGCAACGTATTGTCAACGCTGAGAATACTCTGCTGAATGAAGCCGAGGTTCTGATTGTTTGCGTTGACCCACTCAAAATGAAGCCTCGTGCGCTTCCTAAGTCTATTGTCGCGGAGTTTAAGCAGTGACTGACATGAATATCCTTGATTTGTTCCTGAAGGCTAGCCTTCTGGTTAAACTTATCATGTTGATTTTGATTGGTTTTTCAATCGCATCCTGGGCCATTATTATCCAGCGGACCCGTATTCTGAACGCTGCGGCGCGTGAAGCCGAAGCGTTTGAAGATAAATTCTGGTCTGGAATCGAACTTTCTCGCCTCTATCAGGAGAGCCAGGGAAAACGGGATAATCTCACTGGTTCGGAACAAATCTTTTACAGCGGGTTCAAAGAATTTGTGCGCCTGCATCGTGCCAATAGCCATGCGCCGGAAGCCGTAGTAGAAGGGGCCTCACGAGCGATGCGTATCTCGATGAACCGTGAACTGGAAAATCTGGAAACGCACATTCCATTCCTCGGTACGGTAGGTTCCATCAGTCCATATATTGGTCTGTTTGGTACAGTCTGGGGGATCATGCATGCCTTTATCGCTCTTGGCGCAGTGAAGCAGGCAACGCTGCAAATGGTTGCGCCCGGTATCGCAGAAGCGTTGATTGCGACGGCAATTGGTCTGTTCGCCGCAATTCCAGCGGTAATGGCTTATAACCGCCTCAACCAGCGCGTAAACAAACTGGAACTGAATTACGACAACTTTATGGAAGAGTTTACCGCGATTCTGCACCGCCAGGCGTTTACCGTTAGTGAGAGCAACAAGGGGTAAGCCATGGCCAGAGCGCGTGGACGAGGTCGTCGCGATCTCAAGTCCGAAATCAACATTGTTCCGTTGCTGGACGTACTGCTGGTGCTGTTGCTGATCTTTATGGCGACAGCGCCCATCATTACCCAGAGCGTGGAGGTCGATCTGCCAGACGCTACTGAATCGCAGGCGGTGAGCAGTAACGATAACCCGCCAGTGATTGTTGAAGTGTCTGGTATTGGTCAGTACACCGTGGTGGTTGAGAAAGATCGTCTGGAGCGTTTACCCCCAGAGCAGGTGGTGGCGGAAGTGTCCAGCCGTTTCAAGGCTAATCCGAAAACGGTCTTTCTGATCGGTGGCGCAAAAAATGTGCCTTACGATGAAATAATTAAAGCACTGAACTTGTTACATAGTGCGGGTGTGAAATCGGTTGGTTTAATGACGCAGCCTATCTAAGCATCTGCGTTTCCCTTGCTTGAAAGAGAGCGGGTAACAAGCGAACAGTTTTTGGGAACCGAGAGTGTCAAAGGCAACCGAACAAAACGACAAGCTCAAGCGGGCGATAATTATTTCAGCAGTGCTGCATGTCATCTTATTTGCGGCGCTGATCTGGAGTTCGTTCGATGAGAATATAGAAGCTTCAGCCGGAGGCGGCGGTGGTTCGTCCATCGACGCGGTAATGGTTGACTCAGGTGCGGTAGTTGAGCAGTACAAACGTATGCAAAGCCAGGAATCAAGCGCGAAGCGTTCCGAAGAGCAGCGCAAGATGAAGGAACAGCAGGCTGCAGAAGAACTGCGTGAGAAACAAGCGGCTGAACAGGAACGCCTGAAGCAACTTGAGAAAGAGCGGTTAGCTGCTCAGGAACAGAAAAAGCAGGCTGAAGAAGCCGCTAAACAGGCCGAGTTAAAGCAGAAGCAAGCGGAAGAGGCGGCAGCGAAAGCGGCAGCAGATGCCAAAGCGAAGGCCGAAGCGGATGCCAAAGCAGCCGCAGAAGCTGCGAAGAAAGCGGCTGCAGACGCGAAGAAAAAAGCGGAAGCAGAAGCCGCCAAAGCCGCTGCTGAAGCACAGAAAAAAGCCGAGGCTGAAGCCGCTAAAGCTGCTGCGGCGCTGAAGAAGAAGGCGGAAGCAGCAGAAGCCGCAGCAGCAGAAGCGAGAAAAAAAGCGGCTGCCGAAGCTGCTGAAAAAGCGAAGGCCGAAGCTGAGAAGAAAGCAGCGGCAGAAAAAGCTGCTGCTGATAAGAAAGCGGCAGCAGAGAAAGCCGCAGCAGAGAAAAAAGCAGCAGAAAAAGCGGCTGCTGAAAAGGCTGCTGCTGATAAGAAAGCAGCTGCAGAAAAAGCCGCCGCAGACAAAAAAGCGGCAGCGGCAAAAGCAGCCGCTGAAAAAGCCGCTGCAGCAAAAGCTGCCGCAGAGGCAGATGATATTTTCGGTGAGCTAAGCTCTGGTAAGAATGCACCGAAAACCGGTGGTGGTGCGAAAGGGAACAATGCTTCGCCTGCCGGGAGTGGTAATACTAAAAACAATGGCGCATCAGGCGCAGATATCAATAACTATGCCGGGCAGATTAAATCTGCTATCGAAAGTAAGTTCTATGACGCATCGTCCTATGCAGGCAAAACCTGTACGCTGCGCATAAAACTGGCGCCAGATGGTATGTTACTGGATATCAAACCTGAAGGTGGCGATCCCGCACTTTGTCAGGCTGCGTTGGCAGCAGCTAAACTTGCGAAGATCCCGAAACCACCAAGCCAGGCAGTATATGAAGTGTTCAAAAACGCACCATTGGACTTCAAGCCGTAATCGCGATGTTGACCGTCACGGCGGTTAACATCAAACATCGGTTGTCGCTGGGTTCTGGTAGTTTTGTGTATTTGAGTTTGTTAACATTCTGCTAAATTATCGTGGGCTATCTGTCCAGATAAGGGAGATATGATGAAGCAGGCATTACGAGTAGCATTTGGTTTTCTCATACTGTGGGCATCAGTTCTGCACGCTGAAGTCCGCATTGTGATCGACAGCGGTGTAGATTCCGGTCGTCCTATTGGTGTAGTTCCTTTCCAGTGGGCAGGCCCTGGCGCGGCACCCGAAGATATTGGTGGCATCGTTGCTGCTGACTTGCGTAACAGCGGTAAGTTTAATCCGTTAGATCGCGCTCGTCTGCCACAGCAGCCGGGTAGTGCGCAAGAAGTTCAACCTGCTGCATGGTCTGCATTGGGCATTGATGCTGTCGTTGTAGGTCAGGTCACTCCGAATCCTGACGGCTCTTACAATGTTGCTTATCAGCTGGTTGATACCGGCGGTGCGCCGGGTACTGTACTTGCTCAGAACTCATATAAAGTTAACAAGCAATGGCTGCGTTATGCTGGTCATACCGCCAGTGACGAAGTGTTTGAAAAACTGACCGGCATTAAAGGTGCGTTCCGTACCCGTATTGCCTACGTTGTTCAGACCAATGGCGGTCAGTTCCCGTATGAACTGCGCGTATCTGACTATGACGGTTACAACCAGTTTGTGGTTCATCGCTCACCGCAGCCGCTGATGTCTCCGGCGTGGTCACCGGATGGCTCTAAACTGGCATATGTCACCTTCGAAAGCGGTCGTTCCGCGCTGGTCATCCAGACGCTGGCAAATGGTGCTGTACGTCAGGTAGCCTCATTCCCTCGTCACAATGGTGCGCCTGCATTCTCGCCAGACGGCAGCAAGCTGGCATTCGCTCTGTCGAAAACCGGTAGCCTGAACCTGTACGTAATGGATTTAGCTTCTGGTCAGATTCGTCAGGTGACTGATGGTCGCAGCAACAACACCGAACCGACCTGGTTCCCGGACAGCCAGAACCTGGCATTTACTTCTGACCAGGCCGGTCGTCCACAGGTTTATAAAGTGAATATCAACGGCGGTGCGCCACAACGTATTACCTGGGAAGGTTCGCAGAACCAGGATGCGGATGTCAGCAGCGACGGTAAATTTATGGTAATGGTCAGCTCCAATGGTGGGCAGCAGCACATTGCCAAACAAGATCTGGCAACGGGAGGCGTACAAGTTCTGTCGTCCACGTTCCTGGATGAAACGCCAAGTCTGGCACCTAACGGCACTATGGTAATCTACAGCTCTTCTCAGGGGATGGGATCCGTGCTGAATTTGGTTTCTACAGATGGGCGTTTCAAAGCGCGTCTTCCGGCAACTGATGGACAGGTCAAATTCCCTGCCTGGTCGCCGTATCTGTGATAATAATTAATTGAATAGTAAAGGAATCATTGAAATGCAACTGAACAAAGTGCTGAAAGGGCTGATGATTGCTCTGCCTGTTATGGCAATTGCGGCATGTTCTTCCAACAAGAACGCCAGCAATGACGGCAGCGAAGGCATGCTGGGTGCCGGCACTGGTATGGATGCGAACGGCGGCAACGGCAACATGTCTTCCGAAGAGCAGGCTCGTCTGCAAATGCAACAGCTGCAGCAGAACAACATCGTTTACTTCGATCTGGACAAGTACGATATCCGTTCTGACTTCGCTCAAATGCTGGATGCACATGCAAACTTCCTGCGTAGCAACCCGTCTTACAAAGTCACCGTAGAAGGTCACGCGGACGAACGTGGTACTCCGGAATACAACATCTCCCTGGGTGAACGTCGTGCGAACGCCGTTAAGATGTACCTGCAGGGTAAAGGCGTTTCTGCAGACCAGATCTCCATCGTTTCTTACGGTAAAGAAAAACCTGCAGTACTGGGTCATGACGAAGCGGCATACTCCAAAAACCGTCGTGCGGTACTGGTTTACTAAGAGAATTGCATGAGCAGTAACTTCAGACATCAACTATTGAGTCTGTCGTTACTGGTTGGTATAGCGGCCCCCTGGGCCGCTTTTGCTCAGGCACCAATCAGTAGTGTCGGCTCAGGCTCGGTCGAAGACCGCGTCACTCAACTTGAGCGTATTTCAAATGCTCACAGCCAGCTTTTAACCCAACTCCAGCAACAACTCTCTGATAATCAATCCGATATTGATTCCCTGCGCGGTCAGATTCAGGAAAATCAGTATCAACTGAATCAGGTCGTGGAGCGGCAAAAGCAGATCCTGTTGCAGATCGACAGCCTCAGCAGCGGTGGTGCAGCGGCGCAATCAACCAGCGGTGATCAAAGCGGTGCGGCGGCATCAACGACGCCGACAGCTGATGCTGGTACTGCGAATGCTGGCGCGCCGGTGAAAAGCGGCGATGCAAACACGGATTACAATGCAGCAATTGCGCTGGTGCAGGATAAATCCCGCCAGGATGACGCAATGGTGGCATTTCAGAATTTCATCAAAAATTACCCTGATTCAACTTACCTGCCAAACGCCAATTATTGGCTGGGTCAGTTAAACTACAACAAGGGTAAAAAAGATGATGCGGCGTACTATTTTGCTTCGGTAGTAAAAAACTATCCGAAGTCGCCAAAGGCTGCAGATGCGATGTTTAAAGTCGGTGTCATCATGCAGGACAAAGGTGACACCGCAAAAGCGAAAGCCGTATACCAGCAGGTTATCAGTAAATACCCTGGTACTGATGGCGCTAAACAGGCACAAAAACGTCTGAACGCGATGTAATGCATAACACACGACCAGAAGTCGCATTATTTCTGGTCGTGTCGTGCGAATCATAAGCAGTTGAGTGATCTACATCGAAATTTTTGTTGCGCTCAAGTCTGAAATCAGTAATATATGCCGCCGTTGCCACGGGATATCAAACAAACCGAAAGCAACGAAAAAGTGGGTCGTTAGCTCAGTTGGTAGAGCAGTTGACTTTTAATCAATTGGTCGCAGGTTCGAATCCTGCACGACCCACCACTAACATAGTTAGTTGTAGTATCCAGCGTAGTATCGGGTGATTAGCTCAGCTGGGAGAGCACCTCCCTTACAAGGAGGGGGTCGGCGGTTCGATCCCGTCATCACCCACCACCGGGTCGTTAGCTCAGTTGGTAGAGCAGTTGACTTTTAATCAATTGGTCGCAGGTTCGAATCCTGCACGACCCACCACTAATTACGGTGGGTTCGGTGGAAGTAGTTTGTAGTATCCAGCGCAGTATCGGGTGATTAGCTCAGCTGGGAGAGCACCTCCCTTACAAGGAGGGGGTCGGCGGTTCGATCCCGTCATCACCCACCACTCGGGTCGTTAGCTCAGTTGGTAGAGCAGTTGACTTTTAATCAATTGGTCGCAGGTTCGAATCCTGCACGACCCACCAATTTTAACATCAAACTCAGATGTTAAGCGTGAAGGATAACGTTGCGCCAGCAACGGCTCGTAGGGCGAGCGAAGCGAGTCATCCTGCACGACACACCAATTTTAAAGATTGGTTCCGAGTAGAAATCTTTCAGGTAACACCCGTATGGGTCGTTAGCTCAGTTGGTAGAGCAGTTGACTTTTAATCAATTGGTCGCAGGTTCGAATCCTGCACGACCCACCATCCTGAATGATTAAAGCAGCATAATCCCGCAAGGGGTCGTTAGCTCAGTTGGTAGAGCAGTTGACTTTTAATCAATTGGTCGCAGGTTCGAATCCTGCACGACCCACCAATGTAAAAAAGCGCCCTAAAGGCGCTTTTTTGCTATCTGAGATATTCAAAGATTCGAACCTGCAGCAGGTTCGAGTTGAGCGCAGCGAAACAACGGAGCCGCTCGCGGCGACGGCCCGAAGGGCGAGCGAAGCGAGTCATCCTGCACGACCCACCAATGTAAAAAAGCGCCCTAAAGGCGCTTTTTTGCTATCTGAGATATTCAAAGATTCGAACCTGCAGCAGGTTCGAGTTGAGCGCAGCGAAACAACGGAGCCGCTCGCGGCGACGGCCCGAAGGGCGAGCGAAGCGAGTCATCCTGCACGACCCACCAATGCAAAAAAGCGCCCTAAAGGCGCTTTTTTGCTATTCAGGCATCTCTCAATTTCAATTCTTGACCCTGATGACATACTCCGCGCTTGCTGCGTAAACAACTCTACGTCGGAGGAATAAGACGCAAAGTGTGGCATTCGGCATCTCATACGTAATTCGAGTGACTTTTCCCCACCATTCGACTATCTTGTTTAGCATATAAAACAAATTTCACCGATAACAGCGAATATTACGCTCATGTCGGTTTTAACGTTAAGCCTGTAAAACGAGATGGTAAGATGAGCGTGATGTTTGATCCAGACACGGCGATTTATCCTTTCCCCCCGAAGCCGACGCCGTTAAGCATTGATGAAAAAGCGTATTACCGCGAGAAGATAAAACGTCTGCTAAAAGAACGTAATGCGGTGATGGTTGCCCATTACTATACCGATCCCGAAATTCAACAACTGGCAGAAGAAACCGGTGGCTGTATTTCTGATTCTCTGGAAATGGCGCGCTTCGGTGCAAAGCATCCCGCTTCTACGTTGTTAGTCGCTGGGGTGAGATTTATGGGAGAAACCGCCAAAATTCTCAGTCCGGAAAAAACAATTCTGATGCCGACACTTCAGGCTGAATGTTCACTGGATCTCGGCTGCCCTGTTGAAGAATTTAACGCATTTTGCGATGCCCATCCCGATCATACTGTCGTCGTCTACGCCAACACTTCTGCTGCGGTAAAAGCGCGGGCAGATTGGGTGGTAACTTCAAGCATTGCCGTCGAACTTATTGATCATCTGGATAGTTTGGGTGAAAAAATCATCTGGGCACCCGACAAACATCTGGGACGTTACGTGCAAAAACAGACGGGCGCAGACATTTTATGCTGGCAGGGTGCCTGCATTGTGCATGATGAATTTAAGACTCAGGCGTTAACCCGCTTGCAAGAAGAATACCCGGATGCTGCCATACTGGTGCATCCAGAATCACCACAAGCTATTGTCGATATGGCAGATGCGGTCGGTTCCACCAGTCAACTGATCGCTGCTGCGAAAACATTGCCACATCAGCGGCTTATCGTGGCAACCGATCGGGGCATTTTCTACAAAATGCAGCAGGCGGTGCCAGATAAAGAGTTACTGGAAGCACCAACCGCAGGTGAGGGCGCAACCTGCCGCAGCTGCGCGCATTGTCCGTGGATGGCCATGAATGGCCTTCAGGCCATCGCAGAGGCATTAGAAGAGGAAGGAAGCAATCACGAGGTTCATGTTGATGAAAGGCTGCGAGAGAGGGCGCTAGTGCCGCTCAATCGTATGCTGGAATTTGCGGCTACACTACGTGGATAACGAATAATAAGGCGTAACGTTACGCTTTGGGGGAAAGATGGATTTTTTTAGTGTACAGAATATCCTGGTACATATACCAATAGGGGCAGGCGGTTATGATCTCTCATGGATCGAAGCGGTAGGCACGATCGCCGGGTTGCTGTGTATTGGCCTTGCCAGTCTGGAGAAGATCAGCAACTACTTCTTTGGCCTGATCAACGTCACCTTGTTTGGCATTATTTTCTTTCAGATTCAGCTGTATGCCAGCCTGCTATTACAGGTGTTTTTCTTTGCCGCGAATATTTACGGCTGGTATGCGTGGTCGCGACAAACCAGTCAGAACGAGGCGGAGTTGAAAATTCGCTGGTTACCATTGCCGAAGGCATTAACCTGGCTGGCGGTTTGTGTCATTGCTATTGGTCTGATGACGGTATTTATCAATCCGGTGTTTGCATTTTTGACCCGCGTGGCAGTCATGATCATGCAAGCATTAGGATTAGAGGTTGCGATGCCTGAACTGCAACCGGACGCTTTCCCGTTCTGGGATTCATGCATGATGGTGTTATCTATCGTGGCAATGATTCTGATGACGCGTAAGTATGTGGAAAACTGGCTGTTGTGGGTGATTATTAACGTGATTAGCGTCGTTATTTTTGCACTTCAGGGCGTTTACGCCATGTCTCTGGAGTACATCATCCTGACCTTTATTGCCCTCAACGGCAGCCGGATGTGGATCAACAGCGCACGCGAAAGAGGTTCACGCGCGCTGTCCCATTAATGGTGATGATGTGAATGGCCAGACACCCCTTCATTCAGGTGGCAGTCTGACCCATGACAAGGTTGATATTCCATCTGAATAGTGGCGTGCTCAATCTGATAGTGATCCATCAGGTAGTGTTGGATCTGATCTAACAAGGCATCGTGATCGTGTGGCGGGATCACCTGCACATGCAGCGTCATCACCGGCTTCTCGCCTACCATCCATACATGTACATGGTGCACATTGCGGACTTCCGGGATTTCCCGGCACATACGACGCTTCAGTTCGGCGATATCCAGCGATACCGGTGCACCTTCAAGTAATTCATTCACGCTATCTTTCAACAGTCGCCACGCGCTACGCAGAACCAGAAGCGACACCAGTATTGAGAGAATGGGGTCAGCAGGTGTCCAGCCGGTCCAGATAATAATCAACGCGGCAATAATAGCCCCAACCGAACCCAGCAGGTCCCCGAGCACATGCAGTGCCGCTGCTCGCACGTTGAGGTTTTTCTCTTCGCTGCCGTGATGAAGTAACCAGAAAGAAAGTATATTTGCCAGCAACCCAGCCACGGCAATTGCCATCATCATGCCGCCCTCGACCGGACGCGGCGTGCGGAAGCGTTCTATCGCCTCCCAGACAATCAAAATGGTAATCACCACCAGGGCGATGGCATTCACAAACGCCGCAAGCGTGGTCAATCTTAGCCAACCGAAAGTGTGGCGGATGGTGGGAGGACGACGTGAAAATTGTACGGCAAGCAGGGCGAAAAGCAGGGCGGCAGTATCGGTCAACATATGACCCGCGTCGGCCAGCAACGCCAGAGAGCCTGAGAGAAAACCGCCAATAACCTCAACCAGCATAAACCCGGCAGTCACGCCGAAAGCATACAACAAGCGACGAGCATTATTATCTTCTGGCAGGTGTGAGGAAGCGTGTGAGTGTGAGTGCGCCATGACGAGTCATCCCTTAATTTATCTCACTTAACTTTATGACATCATACTGCTTTTAGAAGGGAAAAATTAAAAAGGAGAGCCTCCGCTCTCCCATTATCAGCCATATATCCTGGCTTACTGCGTAGTACCGTCGGTTTTGGTATCGACATCACTGTTGATGCCATCACCGGTTTGTACTTTTTTATTAATGTCCGGGCAGCGACCATCTTTGCACATCGTATTTTTGTGCTCTTCATCTTTGGTCATGCCGTCATTGTCCATTGATGAACCGTTCGGGTGCAGCATGGTGCCGCCTGAGTTGTTATTAACCCCGCTATTATCAACGTTATTTGGTGCGACATTTTCACGGGCGTCCGGGGCAACCTGACCCGCATCAGCTGCGGCGTTTGCCTGGCCATTATTGGTTTGCGCTCCGCTATCGGCAGCCAGCGCGGCACCGCTGGCAAGGCTTAGAGTGGCAGTCAGAAATAGTGTGGCCAGTTTTGTCATTTTCATAGGATGCTCCTGTTATGGTCGTTATGTCGGATAACCTCTTCCAACAGTGCATTTGCAGGTGAATATCAGGTAATGGTTTAAGATTTCAGCCAGAAGAATAAATCCAGCAGAGAATCTTGAAAAAATTAATAAACAGAGAAGTTACAGTTAGAAATTGTAGGTCAGATCTCGTTTTTCGCGACAATCTGGCGTTTTTCTTGCTAATTCCAGGATTAATCCGTTCATAGTGTAAAACCCCGTTTACACATTCTGACGGAAGATATAGATTGGAGGGATTGCATTCACCAAGATAAGTATGGCAACACTGGAACAGACATGAATTATCAGAACGACGATTTACGTATCAAAGAAATCAAAGAGTTACTTCCACCTGTCGCACTGCTGGAAAAATTCCCTGCTACCGAAAATGCCGCGAATACGGTTGCCCATGCCAGAAAAGCGATCCATAAGATCCTGAAAGGTAATGATGATCGCCTGTTGGTGGTGATTGGCCCGTGTTCTATTCATGATCCCGTCGCGGCTAAAGAGTATGCCACTCGCTTGCTGGCGCTGCGTGAAGAGCTGAAAGATGAGCTGGAAATCGTTATGCGCGTCTATTTTGAAAAGCCGCGCACCACGGTGGGCTGGAAGGGGCTGATCAACGATCCGCATATGGACAACAGCTTCCAGATCAACGACGGTTTGCGCATTGCCCGTAAGTTGCTGCTCGATATTAACGACAGTGGTCTGCCAGCGGCGGGTGAATTTCTCGATATGATCACCCCGCAGTATCTCGCTGACCTGATGAGTTGGGGCGCAATTGGTGCACGTACAACCGAATCTCAGGTTCACCGCGAACTGGCGTCCGGTCTTTCTTGCCCGGTAGGTTTCAAAAATGGCACCGACGGTACGATTAAAGTGGCTATCGATGCTATTAATGCCGCCGGTGCGCCGCACTGCTTCCTGTCTGTAACCAAATGGGGGCATTCGGCGATTGTGAATACCAGCGGTAACGGCGATTGCCATATCATTCTGCGCGGCGGTAAAGAGCCTAACTACAGCGCGAAGCACGTTGCTGAGGTGAAAGAAGGGCTGAACAAAGCAGGCCTGCCAGCACAGGTGATGATCGATTTCAGCCATGCAAATTCGTCCAAACAGTTCAAAAAGCAGATGGATGTTTGTGCTGACGTTTGCCAGCAGATTGCCGGTGGCGAAACAGCCATTATTGGCGTGATGGTGGAAAGCCATCTGGTGGAAGGCAATCAGAGCCTCGAGAGCGGGGAGCCGCTGGCCTACGGTAAGAGCATCACCGATGCCTGCATCGGCTGGGAAGATACCGATGCTCTGTTACGTCAACTGGCGAATGCAGTAAAAGCGCGTCGCGGGTAAGGTTTAATTGTCGGATGCACCGCCAGAGTGGCGTATCCGATTAATCACTGTAGGCATGATAAGACGCGCAGCGTCGCATCAGGCAATGTGCTCCATTGTTAGCAACAAAAAAGCCGACTCACTTGCAGTCGGCTTTCTCATTTTTAAACGAATGACGTTTACTTCGCTTTACCCTGGTTAGCCACCGCCGCTGCTTTCGCCGCGATCTCGTCAGCATTACCCAGATAATAGCGTTTCAGTGGTTTGAAGTTCTCGTCAAACTCATAAACCAGCGGCACGCCGGTCGGAATATTCAGCTCAAGAATCTCTTCTTCGCTCATGTTATCGAGATATTTCACCAGCGCACGCAGGGAGTTACCATGAGCGGCGATGATCACGCGCTCACCGCTCTTCATACGCGGCAGAATGGTTTCATTCCAGTAAGGGATCACGCGGTCAATGGTCAGCGCCAGACTTTCAGTCAGCGGCAGTTCTTTCTCGCTCAGTTTCGCGTAACGCGGATCGTGACCCGGATAACGCTCATCATCTTTAGTCAGTTCCGGCGGAGTCACTGCAAAACCACGACGCCACTGTTTCACCTGCTCGTCGCCATACTTTTCAGCGGTTTCTGCTTTGTTCAGACCCTGCAACGCACCGTAGTGACGTTCGTTCAGTTTCCAGGATTTCTCAACGGGCAGCCATGCCTGATCCAGTTCGTCCAGCACATTCCACAGGGTATGGATAGCGCGTTTCAGCACAGAGGTGTAAGCAAAGTCAAAGCTGTAACCTTCCTCTTTCAGCAGCTTACCTGCTGCTTTTGCTTCGCTTACGCCTTTCTCAGACAGATCCACGTCGTACCAACCGGTGAAACGGTTTTCTTTGTTCCACTGACTTTCGCCATGACGAACCAGAACCAGCTTAGTTACAGCCATATACTTACTCCTCAAATCATCTTTTAATGATAATAATTCTCATTATATTGCCGTGGCGAAGCAACAGCAATGCTTACGCATAACCATAGCGAAAATAGTGTCGCAGTGTAAGGTTGTTGTGAATATTGAGTTGCAAATATGTCGGTGTTTGCTGGTGATTTGAACAATATGAAGATAAAGCCCTCATGACGAGGGCTTAACATTACTCAGCAATAAACTGATATTCCGTCAGGCTGGAATACTCTTCGCCAGGACGCAGGAAGCAGTCCGGTTGCGGCCATTCAGGGTGGTTCGGGCTGTCCGGCAGAAACTCGCTTTCCAGAGCCAGCCCTTGCCAGTCGGCGTAAGGTTCGGTTCCTCGTGACGGCGTGCCGCCGAGGAAGTTGCCGGAGTAAAATTGCAAAGCCGGAGCGGTGGTGTAGACCTTCAGCTGCAATTTTTCATCTGCTGACCAGACATGCGCCGCCACTTTCTTGCCATCACCTTTGGCCTGCAACAAAAACGCGTGATCGTAACCTTTCACTTTGCGCTGATCGTCGTCGGCAAGAAACTCACTGGCGATGATTTTGGCACTGCGGAAATCAAAAGATGTCCCGGCGACAGATTTCAGGCCGTCGTGCGGAATGCCGCCTTCATCAACCGGCAGATATTCGTCCGCCAGAATCTGCAACTTGTGATTACGCACGTCAGACTGCTCGCCGTCGAGGTTGAAATAGACGTGGTTAGTCATATTCACCGGGCAAGGTTTATCAACTGTGGCGCGATAAGTAATAGAGATACGGTTATCGTCGGTCAGACGATACTGCACCGTCGCGCCGAGATTCCCCGGAAAGCCTTGATCGCCATCTTCTGAAGTCAGGGCAAACAGCACCTGACGATCGTTCTGGTTAACAATTTGCCAGCGGCGTTTGTCGAACCCTTCCGGGCCGCCATGCAGCTGGTTAACACCCTGACTTGGCGAAAGCGTCACGGTTTCACCGCCAAAGGTATAACGACTATTGGCGATACGGTTGGCATAACGACCAATAGAGGCTCCCAGAAACGCGGCCTGATCCTGGTAGCATTCCGGGCTGGCGCAGCCGAGCAGCGCCTCGCGGACGCTGCCATCGGAAAGCGGAATACGGGCTGAAAGTAAAGTCGCACCCCAGTCCATCAGCGTGACTACCATCCCTGCGTTGTTACGCAAAGTTAACAGTCGGTACGGCTGACCATCGGGTGCCAGTGCGGGAGTTTCGTTCAGCACTGTCCTGCTCCTTGTGATGGTTTACAAACGTAAAAAGTCTCTTTAATACCTGTTTTGGCTTCATATTGTTCAGCGACAGCTTGCTGTACGGCAGGCACCAGTTCTTCCGGGATCAGCGCGACGATACAGCCGCCAAATCCGCCACCGGTCATGCGTACGCCACCTTTGTCGCCAATCACAGCTTTTACGATTTCTACCAGAGTGTCAATTTGCGGCACGGTGATTTCGAAATCATCGCGCATAGAGGCATGAGACTCCGCCATCAGCTCGCCCATACGCTTCAGGTCGCCTTGCTCCAGCGCGCTGGCTGCTTCAACGGTACGGGCGTTTTCAGTCAGGATATGACGCACGCGTTTCGCCACGATCGGATCCAGTTCATGCGCAACCGCGTTGAACTCTTCAATGGTGACATCGCGCAGGGCTGGCTGCTGGAAGAAACGCGCACCGGTTTCGCACTGTTCACGACGGGTGTTGTATTCGCTGCCAACCAGGGTACGTTTGAAGTTACTGTTGATGATGACGACAGCCACACCTTTCGGCATGGAAACGGCTTTGGTTCCCAGAGAGCGGCAATCGATCAGCAAGGCATGATCCTTCTTACCCAGTGCGGAAATTAGCTGATCCATGATCCCGCAGTTACAGCCAACAAACTGGTTTTCTGCTTCCTGACCGTTAAGCGCGATTTGTGCGCCGTCCAGCGGCAGATGATAAATCTGCTGCAATACGGTTCCGACCGCGACTTCCAGTGAGGCGGAAGAACTTAACCCGGCACCCTGCGGCACATTGCCGCTGATCACCATGTCCACACCGCCGAAGCTGTTGTTACGCAGTTGCAGATGTTTCACCACGCCACGAACGTAGTTCGCCCATTGATAGTTTTCATGCGCGACAATGGGCGCATCGAGGGAAAACTCGTCAGTCTGATTTTCATAATCGGCTGCCATTACGCGAACTTTACGGTCATCGCGTGGCGCACAGCTAATCACGGTTTGATAATCAATCGCGCAGGGCAGAACGAAACCGTCGTTGTAGTCGGTGTGTTCGCCAATAAGATTCACGCGCCCAGGCGCCTGAATGGTATGAGTGGCAGGGTAGCCAAATGCGTTGGCAAACAGAGATTGTGTTTTTTCTTTCAGACTCATTTCTTACACTCCGGATTCGCGAAAATGGATATCGCTGACTGCGCGCAAACGCTCTGCTGCCTGTTCTGCCGTCAGGTCACGCTGGGTCTCTGCCAACATTTCATAACCGACCATAAATTTACGTACAGTGGCAGAGCGCAACAGAGGTGGATAAAAGTGCGCGTGCAGCTGCCAGTGTTGATTCTCTTCGCCATTAAACGGCGCGCCGTGCCAGCCCATAGAATAGGGGAAGGAACACTGGAAGAGGTTGTCATAACGACTGGTCAGCTTTTTCAACGTCAGCGCCAAATCGCTGCGCTGGACGTCGGTCAAATCGGTGATCCGCAAAACGTGGGCTTTAGGCAACAGTAGCGTTTCGAACGGCCAGGCAGCCCAGTAGGGCACTATGGCTAACCAGTGCTCGGTTTCGACAACGGTACGACTACCGTCTGCCAGTTCACGCTGGACATAATCCACCAGCATTGGCGATTTCTGTTCGGCGAAATATTCTTTTTGCAGGCGGTCTTCACGCTCAGCTTCGTTAGGCAGGAAGCTATTTGCCCAAATCTGACCGTGCGGATGCGGGTTAGAGCACCCCATCGCCGCACCTTTGTTTTCAAAAACCTGCACCCACGGGTATGTTTTCCCTAGTTCTGCGGTTTGCTCTTGCCAGGTTTTGACGATTTCTGTCAATGCTGCAACGCTGAGTTCTGGCAGTGTTTTACTGTGATCCGGTGAAAAGCAGATCACCCGGCTGGTGCCACGCGCGCTCTGGCAACGCATCAGCGGATCGTGACTTTCCGGCGCGTCTGGCGTGTCGGACATCAGCGCCGCAAAGTCATTGGTAAAAACGTAAGTCCCGGTGTAATCGGGGTTTTTATCGCCTGTCACCCGCACATTACCTGCGCAAAGGAAGCAATCTGGATCGTGCGCAGGTAACACCTGTTTGGCTGGCGTTTCCTGCGCCCCCTGCCAGGGGCGCTTAGCGCGGTGCGGTGAAACCAGAATCCATTGCCCGGTGAGTGGGTTATAGCGGCGATGTGGATGATCAACGGGATTAAATTGCGTCATGGTCGTTCCTTAATCGGGATATCCCTGTGGATGGCGTGACTGCCAGTGCCAGGTGTCCTGCGCCATTTCGTCAAGAGTGCGCGTTACGCGCCAGTTCAGTTCGCGCTCGGCTTTGCTGGCGTCCGCCCAGTAGGCCGGAAGGTCGCCTTCGCGACGCGGTGCAAAATGATAATTAACCGGTTTGCCGCAGGCTTTGCTGAAGGCATTAACCACGTCCAGCACGCTGCTGCCTACGCCTGCGCCGAGGTTGTAGATGTGTACGCCAGGCTTGTTCGCCAGTTTTTCCATCGCCACGACGTGACCGTCTGCCAGGTCCATTACGTGGATGTAATCGCGCACGCCAGTACCGTCTTCGGTCGGATAATCGTTACCAAAAATCGCCAGCGAGTCGCGACGGCCTACAGCAACCTGGGCGATGTATGGCATCAGGTTATTCGGAATGCCTTGCGGATCTTCGCCCATATCGCCCGACGGATGCGCGCCAACCGGGTTGAAGTAGCGCAGCAGGGCAATGCTCCAGTCCGGCTGGGCTTTTTGCAGGTCGGTAAGGATTTGTTCCACCATCAGCTTGCTTTTGCCGTAAGGGCTTTGCGGTGTGC
Source organism: Escherichia sp. MOD1-EC6819 (assembly GCF_002965765.1). NCBI lineage: Bacteria > Pseudomonadati > Pseudomonadota > Gammaproteobacteria > Enterobacterales > Enterobacteriaceae > Escherichia > Escherichia sp. MOD1-EC6819. The sequence continues at coordinate 49,874 of NZ_PTRG01000010.1, forward strand.
CGGTCGGGAAACTTTCAACGTATGGAATTTTGGGCTGATCGCCATAGACGGTGGCGGAGGAGCTAAAAATAAAGTTTTTGACGTTCGCGGAGCGCATGGCGCTAATCAGGCGCAGAGTACCGTTGACGTTGTTGTCGTAATATTCCAGCGGTTTTTGTACCGATTCGCCAACGGCTTTCAGCCCGGCGAAGTGGATCACGGTGTCGATAGCGTGATCGTGCAGGATCTCGGTCATCAACGCTTCGTTACGGATATCGCCTTCAACAAACGTCGGATGTTTGCCGCCTAAACGCTCGATAACAGGCAGTACGCTGCGCTTACTGTTACAGAGGTTATCAAGAATGATGACATCATGACCGTTTTGCAGTAATTGCACACAGGTATGACTTCCAATGTAACCGCTACCACCGGTAACCAGAACTCTCATAATTCGCTCCATCAGGCTTATGGTATGAAATAACCATAGCATAACAAAGATGCGAAAAGTGTGACATGGAATAAATTAGTGGAATCGTTTACACAAAAATTTAGCCATTTTCTATGCGCAATTAAATGATTATAAAACAGAGGGTTTATGAATGATTGCGCCTTTTATCTGAAAAAAAGCGCGTTTTCATGCCTGGATGCGTTAAACCGTAGGCCGAATAAGGCGTTCACGCCGCATCCGGCACAGTCACTCAATTTATTTTGGTAAGCGCATAACGATAGAGGTCACCGTCCGGCACGAACTCCAGACGATGGGTAATACAGGCTGGCGCATCTTCGGCGTGGTGTGAAACAAACAACAACTGCGTTTCACCTTCGCTAATCAGCACATCAACAAATCTACGGATAAGCTGGCGATTGAGTGGATCAAGCCCCTGCAATGGTTCATCAAGAATAAGCAAGGTCGGATGCTTCACCAGTGCCCGGACGATCAATGCCAGACGCTGTTGTCCCCAGGAAAGGCTATGGAAAGGGGCGTCTGCGGTGCGTTTATCAATGCCGAGAATATCCAGCCACTGTTGCACCAGTTTTTGCTGGCGATCCGAAACGGCCTGATAAATGCCAATCGAATCAAAATAGCCAGAAAGGATCACATTACGCACAGTGGTGCTGACGCGGTAATCCAGATGCAAACTACTGCTGACGTAACCGATATGCTTTTTGATATCCCAGATGGTTTCGCCGCTGCCACGGCGTCGTCCGAAAAGCGTCAAATCGTTGCTGTAACCTTGCGGGTGATCGCCAGTAATCAGGCTTAATAACGTCGATTTTCCCGCGCCATTTGGCCCGATAATTTGCCAGTGTTCGCCTGGATTCACCTGCCAGCTAAGGTTATTAAGAATGGGGCGATCATTATAAGAAACCACGCCGTTGTTCAGCACAATGCGCGGTTCGCTGGCGGGTAAGGCGTGACGTGCTGAAGGTTCATCTGGCTCTGGTAGCTGCACGCCAGCAAGTTTCTCGCTGTGCGCCAGTTGTGCGACGAGTGCCTGTTGGAACAGTTCTTCTTTCGCGCCAGTTTCCGCTAACGTGCAATCCGCCAGCACTCCGGCAAACTGGACAAATTCCGGGATCTCATCGAAGCGATTGAGCACCAGTACCAGAGTAATACCAGACTGATGTAACGAGGCGAGCAGTTTTGCCAGTTGCTGACGTGAGGCAACATCAAGGCCATCGAATGGTTCATCAAGAATCAGTAAATCAGGATCTGACATCAGCGCCTGACAGAGCAGGGTTTTACGCGTCTCGCCAGTGGAAAGGTATTTAAAGCGTCGGTCGAGGAGGGCGGTAATACCGAACTGCTGTGCCAGCTGCGCACAACGCTGTGCATCTTTAACGTCATCCTGAATGATCTCAGCCGTGGTACGCCCGGTGTCAGCTTCGCCAGGACTCAGCATATCGGTATTATTCCGCTGCCATTCGTCGCTGACGAGCTTTTGTAACTGCTCGAAGGAGAGACGAGTGATGCGGGAAAACTGGTTTTGCCGTTCGCCTTTCAAAAGCGAAAGTTCACCGGCCAGCGCGCGAGCCAGCGCCGACTTCCCGCTGCCATTTGAACCGACAAACGCCCAACTATCACCCGCGTTTAACGTTAGCTGAGACAATTGCAGCGTTTTTGTGTCGCTAAGACGAAACGTGCCTTGCAAAATTTGCAACGATGACATTTTGTATCCCATTTTTTGCAGCGATTACTGACAGGGATACGTGTTTCATAACAAATTGTCAACACGCTTAGCACAGCGTGGCGATAATTACGCTGTCGGCATTAAAGTAGGCCGTGACATTCTGCCCTTGCTCAAGAGAAGCTGCTTCATTTAACGGCACCGTAGCGCACAGGGTTTGCCCGTCGGGTAGCGCCATTAATACTTCGCACTGCTCCGCGCCGCGCTCAATATGACTAATAATGCCCGGCAATTGGTTGTCGGCGTTTTGTGCGACCGCCTTGTCCTGAGTAATACCTACCCACGGCGCTTTCAGCAGTATCAATACTTCTTTGCCTTCATCCAGACCCAGGCGCGCGCCGCTTTGCGCGGTAATCGCGACTTTTAATCGTGTTTTACCATCAGCCAGTAAGACATCAACATGCTGTTGAACGTCATCATGATCGCGGGCGGTGATGGTGCCGAACCACTGGTTACGGGCGCTGGTCTGCAGTGAAAAACGTGAGATAGCTGCCAGCAGGCTGTTCAGCGGCAGGGCGTCGTCGTCACTTAATACATCAAAGGCTTTTTGCTGGATCTGCGCCAGGAGGTCATAGAGCTGAATCAGCCGCTGACCATAGCGGGTCAGTACTGCGCCGCCGCCACCTTTACCGCCTGTTGCACGCTCAACCAGAATATGCTCACTTAACTGATTCATCTCGTTAATGGCATCCCAGGCACTTTTATAGCTGATACCGGCATCTTTCGCCCCCTGGCTGATAGAACCGGAAAGGGCAATGTGTTTTAGTAGCGAAATGCGGCGTGGGTCGGCAAAGAGCTTTTGTTGAAGCTTAAGGGTGAGAAGGATTTCGGCCTGCATAACAATGTCCTGGCAAAAGTCTTATTGTGACGGAAAACGAACGCCACGCAAAGCTGACCGCACAAAAGGGGAGTGCTTTTCTGTGCTTAGCGGTTAGAATAGTGACAGGACTATATCTGGAGTTGACCATGTTAGAGTTATTAAAAAGTCTGGTATTCGCCGTAATCATGGTACCTGTCGTGATGGCCATCATCCTGGGTCTGATTTACGGTCTTGGTGAAGTATTCAACATCTTTTCTGGTGTTGGTAAAAAAGACCAGCCCGGACAAAATCATTGATTCCCTAAATGCCCGCTTAGTCGGGCATTTTCTTTTTTCTCAACTTCCTGCTTTTCCTGCCGATATTTTTTCTAGCTACCTCTCAAAGGTTAACAATAACTGCTGGGAAAATTCTGAATCAGTCGTTATATTGTTGCCTACATAACGTTACATGAAGGGGTTACCAATGGCTCGTAAATGGTTGAACTTGTTTGCCGGAGCGGCGCTCTCTTTAACTCTTGCAGGCAATGCGCTGGCAGACGAAGGGAAGATTACAGTTTTTGCGGCAGCATCACTGACCAACGCAATGCAGGACATCGCTACGCAATATAAAAAAGAGAAAGGCGTGGACGTCGTTTCTTCTTTCGCCTCGTCTTCTACCCTGGCTCGTCAGATTGAAGCGGGTGCGCCTGCGGATCTGTTTATTTCTGCCGATCAGAAATGGATGGATTATGCGGTTGATAAAAAAGCGATCGATACTGCCACGCGCCAGACATTGCTCGGCAATAGTCTGGTCGTTGTAGCACCGAAAACCAGTGCACAGAAAGATTTCACTATCGACAGTAAAACCAACTGGACTTCGCTGCTGAATGGCGGTCGCCTGGCGGTTGGCGATCCGGAACATGTCCCCGCTGGCATTTATGCGAAAGAAGCACTGCAAAAACTGGGCGCATGGGATACGCTCTCCCCGAAACTGGCTCCGGCGGAAGATGTTCGTGGTGCGCTGGCGCTGGTTGAACGCAATGAAGCACCGCTGGGTATTGTTTACGGTTCTGACGCAGTTGCCAGCAAAGGGGTAAAAGTGGTTGCCACCTTCCCGGAAGATTCACATAAAAAAGTGGAATATCCGGTTGCTGTTGTTGAAGGGCATAACAATGCGGCAGTGAAAGCATTTTATGATTATCTGAAGGGACCGCAGGCTGCGGAAATCTTTAAACGTTACGGATTTACAACTAAGTAATGATACTGACCGATCCAGAATGGCAGGCGGTTTTACTAAGCCTGAAAGTTTCTTCCCTGGCTGTGCTGTTTAGCCTGCCGTTTGGGATCTTTTTTGCCTGGTTACTGGTGCGTTGCACGTTTCCGGGCAAAGCTCTGCTCGACAGCGTACTGCATCTACCGCTGGTGTTACCGCCCGTGGTCGTTGGTTACTTGCTGTTAGTCTCTATGGGACGGCGCGGATTTATCGGTGAACGCCTGTATGACTGGTTTGGCATTACCTTCGCCTTTAGCTGGCGCGGTGCGGTTCTCGCTGCCGCCGTCATGTCGTTTCCGCTGATGGTGCGGGCAATTCGTCTGGCGTTGGAAGGGGTTGATGTCAAACTGGAACAGGCCGCAAGAACACTGGGAGCCGGGCGCTGGCGCGTTTTCTTTACTATTACGTTACCGCTGACCTTACCAGGAATTATTGTCGGTACGGTGCTGGCTTTCGCTCGTTCGCTCGGTGAGTTTGGTGCAACTATCACCTTTGTTTCTAACATTCCTGGTGAAACGCGAACCATTCCTTCAGCCATGTATACTTTGATCCAGACTCCTGGCGGGGAAAGCGGTGCGGCGAGACTTTGCATCATCTCTATTGCGCTGGCGATGATCTCTCTGTTGATTTCAGAATGGCTGGCCAGAATCAGCCGTGAGCGGGCGGGGCGCTAATCATGCTGGAACTGAATTTTTCCCAGACGTTGGGCAACCATTGCCTGACCATTAATGAAACGCTGCCCGCCAACGGCATCACTGCTATCTTTGGCGTCTCCGGTGCCGGAAAAACCTCGCTGATTAACGCCATCAGTGGACTGACGCGTCCGCAAAAAGGGCGGATTGTCCTCAATGGTCGGGTACTAAATGATGCCGAAAAAGGTATCTGCCTGACGCCAGAAAAGCGTCGTGTTGGCTATGTGTTTCAGGATGCGCGGCTGTTTCCGCATTACAAAGTGCGTGGCAATCTGCGCTACGGCATGGCGAAAAGCATGGTCGATCAGTTCGACAAGCTGGTGGCGCTTTTAGGCATTGAACCGTTACTTGACCGTTTACCTGGCAGCCTGTCCGGTGGCGAAAAACAGCGTGTGGCGATTGGGCGGGCTTTGCTGACAGCGCCGGAATTGCTGTTGCTGGATGAACCGCTGGCGTCACTGGATATTCCGCGTAAACGCGAACTGTTGCCTTATCTGCAACGTCTGACGCGGGAAATCAACATTCCGATGTTGTATGTCAGCCATTCGCTGGATGAGATCCTCCATCTGGCAGACAGAGTGATGGTACTGGAAAACGGTCAGGTGAAAGCCTTTGGCGCGCTGGAAGAAGTCTGGGGTAGTAGCGTGATGAATCCGTGGCTGCCGAAAGAGCAACAAAGTAGCATTCTGAAAGTGTCGATACTGGAACATCACCCGCATTACGCAATGACCGCGCTGGCGCTGGGCGATCAGCATTTGTGGGTCAATAAGCTGGACGCGCCGCTGCAAGCTGCGCTACGTATTCGCATTCAGGCTTCCGATGTCTCGCTGGTTTTACAGCCTCCGCAGCAAACCAGCATTCGTAACGTGTTGCGCGCAAAAGTGGTCAATAGCTATGACGACAACGGCCAGGTGGAGGTCGAACTGGAAGTCGGGGGTAAAAAGCTGTGGGCGCGTATTAGCCCGTGGGCGAGGGATGAACTGGCAATCAGACCAGGCCTGTGGCTGTACGCGCAAATTAAAAGTGTGTCGATAACCGCCTGATTAAATCAGGTGGCTATAAATGAACTGAGCAATGCTGTCGGTGGTGTTATCTCCAATCACAATATTGGCGCGGGCTTTTACTGCGTCATCGGCATTGCCCATCGCCACACCCGTTCCGGCGGCTTCCAGCATACTGATATCATTAAAGTTATCGCCAAACGCAATCACATTTTCCATCGACCAGCCTTGCGCCTCAATCCATTTCGTCAGGCGTCTACCTTTGCTGTTGCCGCCGCGTGCAATATCAACCTGATCGTGCCAGGACCATTCGCACTCCAGTCCCAATTCATGTTCAACATGCTTACCAAAATGCTGCAATCGCGGCAGGTCATCGTGCGTCAGGGCGAACTTCCACACCGCCTTAACTTCTTGTGCCGTCTCGGCCAGTGAGGCAACCTGGGTAAAGGTAGGACGCTGTTCTGGTGGCAGGGTTTGCGCCCAGTTAGAAGTACGAATGACATGCCCGGTCGGGTGTTCATACACCATTGCATCATCCACATACATCAGGCCGTGAATGTGGTGTTCATTCAGCATCTCAATGAGTTGCAGGGCTTTGTTTACGGGCATTGGATCGGCTTCCAGCACGGTTTTTGCATGATAATCATACAAATAGGTGCCATTACAGCAAATAGCAGGTGTATCCAGCGCCAGCGCCTGATAAAAAGGATGAATAGCGACGTGATGGCGACCTGTGACGATGATTAATTGATAGCCTGCTTCGCGAGCGCGGGCCAGGGCTTCTATCGATGAAGGAAGCAAGGTCTTTTTCGGGGTCAATAAGGTGCCGTCTAAGTCGAGAGCAATCACGCGTGTGGTCATGGCGTATTCCAGATTAAGGTTAAGAATTTTCGTCTGAGCGAATGGTACACCGATACCACTATCGGACAAAATTCTGCGCTTTAATTCAGCATTCACCGCCAAAAGCGACTAATTTTAGCTGTTACAGTCAGTTGCTAAATGCAAAGGAGCATTCATGAAGCAAACAGTTTATATCGCCAGCCCTGAGAGCCAGCAAATTCACGTCTGGAACCTGAATCATGAAGGCGCACTGACGCTGACGCAGGTTGTTGATGTGCCGGGGCAGGTGCAGCCGATGGTGGTCAGCCCGGACAAACGTTATCTCTACGTTGGCGTTCGCCCTGAGTTTCGCGTCCTGGCGTATCGTATCGCCCCGGACGATGGTGCACTGACATTCGCCGCAGAGTCGGCGCTGCCGGGTAGCCCGACGCATATTTCTACCGATCACCAGGGACAGTTTGTCTTTGTAGGTTCTTACAATGCGGGTAACGTGAGCGTAACGCGACTGGAAGATGGCCTGCCAGTGGGCGTCGTCGATGTGGTCGAGGGGCTGGACGGCTGCCATTCCGCCAATATCTCACCGGATAACCGCACGCTGTGGGTTCCGGCATTAAAGCAGGATCGCATCTGCCTGTTTACGGTCAGCGATGATGGTCATCTGGTAGCGCAGGACCCGGCGGAAGTGACGACCGTTGAAGGCGCCGGGCCGCGTCATATGGTGTTCCATCCAAACGAACAATATGCGTATTGCGTCAATGAGTTAAACAGTTCAGTGGATGTCTGGGAACTGAAAGATCCGCACGGCAATATCGAATGTGTCCAGACGCTGGATATGATGCCGGAAAACTTCTCCGACACCCGTTGGGCGGCTGATATTCATATTACTCCGGATGGTCGTCATTTATACGCCTGTGACCGTACCGCCAGTCTGATTACCGTTTTCAGCGTTTCGGAAGATGGCAGCGTGTTGAGCAAAGAAGGTTTCCAGCCAACGGAAACCCAGCCGCGCGGCTTTAACGTTGATCACAGTGGCAAGTATCTGATTGCCGCCGGGCAAAAATCTCACCACATCTCAGTTTACGAAATTGTCGGCGAGCAGGGGCTACTGCATGAAAAAGGTCGCTATGCGGTCGGGCAGGGGCCGATGTGGGTGGTGGTGAACGCACACTAACCGTTGAGTTACCCGGCGCAGTATTTCCTGCGCCGGGGTATTACCCCATCTCCTGTAACGCATGTCTCTGGCGTTCGACGATATTGGTCCATAAATTGTCTTTATCATCAGTCCACAAATTAATCAGCAAGGCAAAAAAGCGTTCTGCTGCCGGAGAAAGCACGGCATCTTTGCGACGAATAATCCCCAATGTCCGACGTATAACGGGTTCCACCAGCGGGATACCAATAATAGAAGAATAGGGCGCATGAGGCATTGCCAGGCCAGGAAGCGCCGAAATCCCCAGTCCTGCTTCCACCAGTCCTAATGACGTCGAAAGATGACGCACTTCGTAAAACCAGTCCAGCTTCCAGGGTTTGTCGGACAATTTTTGCTCAATCAGCAGTCGGTTGCCGCTGGAGGAGCGCACGCCAATCATTTTGTAACCTACCAGTTCCTGCCATTCCACCAGCTGCTTTTTGGCTAATGGGTGGTCACGCCGACAGGCCAGCACAAACGGCTCGTTGACCAGTGGCGTAAAATCGATGGATGAATTTGTGATGTTGTTCATGTTTATGCCAAAGTCCGATTCGTTGCACAGCACCGATTCCATGCAATTATTCGTGCCTTGTTCCAGAATTCGCACTTTAATATTGGGATATAGCTCATTAAATTTGCCAATTGCCAACGGCAAGAAATAAAAAACAGCGGTAGGAATACACGCTAATGTCACCATACCACGATGATAAATATTCATATCGCGAATATTAAACAGTGTTTCATCGAATTTCTTTATTAATTCCCGCGCCTCAGGAAGCAACATTCTCCCCGCTTTTGTTAAAGTAACCTTGCGAGTTGTACGCTCAAAGAGTTGAATATGTAAATCCTCTTCCATCTTTTTTATTCTGCGCGTTAATGCAGGTTGCGTAATATTAAGTAATTTAGCAGCATTGTTAAATGAACTGGACTCTGCCAGCGTGACAAATGCTTTCATACTTGATAACTCATGCTTCATTATTACTCCGGAAAATGGAAGCGGTGCTTTTTAGTGATTTGCAGTTAAACCAGTTTAACTGCCTTTTAATCACTTAAATTAATGAAAAAATGTTATTAATCGTGAAGCTAAAGTCATTAGAGATGCTTTGCCCTTAATGTAACCATATCGCAATAAGTTATGTTTTTAAATTGAGGGCATTATTATGAAAAAAATACCCTGCGTGATGATGCGAGGTGGAACCTCGAGGGGCGCGTTCCTGTTAGCGGAACATTTACCCGAAAATCAAACGCAGCGCGATAAAATATTGATGGCAATTATGGGTTCCGGTAATGATCTGGAAATTGACGGTATCGGCGGAGGTAATCCGCTGACCAGTAAAGTCGCCATTATTAGCCGTTCCAGCGATCCGCGTGCTGATGTCGATTATTTGTTTGCGCAGGTAATCGTCCATGAGCAACGTGTCGATACCACACCTAACTGCGGCAATATGTTGTCTGGTGTTGGGGCATTCGCCATTGAAAATGGTTTGATTGCAGCGACATCACCGGTCACCCGCGTGCGTATCCGTAACGTCAATACAGGCACGTTCATCGAAGCCGATGTGCAAACGCCAAACGGTGTCGTCGAGTATGAGGGTAGCGCCAGAATTGATGGTGTGCCAGGGACGGCCGCGCCGGTCGCGCTCACTTTTCTGAATGCAGCAGGAACGAAAACCGGAAAAGTCTTCCCGACAGATAAACAAATTGATTATTTTGACGATGTCCCGGTGACTTGTATCGATATGGCGATGCCAGTCGTTATTATTCCGGCTGAATATCTGGGAAAAACAGGCTATGAATTACCAGCGGAACTGGATGCCGACAAAGCATTATTAGCCCGCATTGAATCTATCCGTCTACAAGCGGGTAAAGCAATGGGCTTGGGCGATGTCAGTAATATGGTTATCCCTAAACCTGTACTTATTTCTCCAGCACAGAAAGGTGGGGCAATTAATGTGCGTTATTTTATGCCGCATTCTTGCCATCGCGCGCTGGCGATAACTGGTGCTATTGCCATTTCCAGTAGCTGTGCGCTGGAAGGCACCGTCACCCGACAAATCGTCCCTTCTGTAGGATACGGCAATATCAATATTGAACACCCCAGTGGTGCGCTTGACGTTCATTTAAGCAATGAAGGTCAGGATGCCACGACGTTACGTGCATCTGTTATTCGGACGACTAGAAAAATATTTTCCGGTGAAGTTTATCTTCCTTGAAAAAATTCGTTGTCAGGATAAGGACAATCAATAAAGGACTTCTGTATGAGTCATACAGAAAGAACAGGATTTTAAATGAATAAGAAATCGTTATGGAAGCTAATTCTGATATTAGCGATCCCATGTATTATTGGCTTTATGCCTGCTCCGGCAGGATTAAGCGAACTGGCGTGGGTACTGTTTGGTATCTACCTGGCGGCAATTGTTGGTCTGGTTATTAAGCCATTCCCGGAACCTGTCGTACTGTTAATTGCGGTTGCCGCTTCAATGGTCGTCGTGGGTAACTTATCCGATGGTGCGTTTAAAACCACCGCCGTATTAAGCGGTTACTCTTCCGGTACAACCTGGCTGGTGTTCTCTGCGTTCACCTTAAGCGCCGCGTTTGTTACCACCGGCTTGGGTAAACGTATCGCCTATTTGCTGATTGGTAAAATTGGTAGCACAACCCTCGGGCTGGGTTACGTTACCGTATTCCTCGATCTGGTACTGGCTCCGGCAACACCGTCTAACACCGCGCGTGCGGGCGGCATTGTGTTACCGATCATCAACAGCGTGGCGGTGGCTTTGGGGTCAGAACCGGAAAAAAGCCCGCGTCGTGTTGGACATTACCTGATGATGTCCATTTACATGGTCACCAAAACCACCAGCTACATGTTCTTTACCGCAATGGCGGGGAACATTCTGGCGCTGAAAATGATCAACGACATTCTGCACCTGCAAATTAGCTGGGGTGGATGGGCGTTGGCCGCCGGTTTGCCGGGCATCATTATGCTGCTGGTCACTCCGCTGGTGATTTACACCATGTATCCGCCAGAAATTAAGAAGGTGGATAACAAAACTATCGCTAAAGCGGGTCTTGCCGAACTGGGACCGATGAAAATCCGCGAAAAAATGCTGCTCGGTGTCTTTGTGCTGGCGCTGCTGGGCTGGATTTTCAGTAAGTCTCTGGGGGTTGATGAATCCACTGTGGCAATCGTTGTTATGGCAACCATGCTGCTGTTGGGTATTGTGACCTGGGAAGATGTGGTTAAAAATAAAGGCGGCTGGAATACCTTAATCTGGTACGGCGGTATTATCGGTTTAAGCTCCTTATTATCAAAAGTTAAATTCTTCGAATGGTTAGCTGAAGTCTTTAAAAATAACCTGGCATTTGATGGTCATGGCAACGTTGCCTTCTTTGTCATTATTTTCCTTAGCATCATCGTGCGTTATTTCTTCGCTTCTGGTAGCGCCTATATCGTTGCTATGTTGCCGGTATTTGCCATGCTGGCGAACGTCTCCGGCGCACCGTTAATGTTAACTGCGCTGGCGCTGCTGTTCTCCAACTCCTACGGCGGCATGGTCACTCACTATGGCGGCGCGGCTGGTCCGGTTATCTTCGGTGTTGGCTATAACGACATTAAATCCTGGTGGTTGGTCGGTGCGGTACTGACGATATTAACCTTCCTGGTGCATATCACCCTTGGCGTATGGTGGTGGAATATGCTGATCGGCTGGAACATGCTGTAAATATACTCGTCATACTTCAAGTTGCATGTGCTGCGTCTGCGTTCGCTCACCCCAGTCACTTACTTATGTAAGCTCCTGGGGATTCACTCGCTTGTCGCCTTCCTGCAACTCGAATTATTTAGAGTATATCCATTTATTATCTTTCTGCGCACTTTACGGTGCGCAGATATCTGGAGCATTTGATGATCAAGTTATCTGAAAAAGGCGTGTTTCTCGCCAGTAATAACGAAATAATTACCGAAGAACATTTCACCGGCGAAATTAATAAAGAAGAAGCAAAAAAAGGCACTATTGCCTGGTCTATTCTCTCTTCTCATAATACATCCGGAAATATGGACAAACTTAAAATTAAGTTTGATTCATTAGCCTCTCACGATATTACCTTTGTTGGTATTGTACAGACCGCTAAAGCGTCCGGTATGGAACGTTTTCCGCTACCGTATGTGCTGACCAACTGCCATAACTCACTGTGCGCAGTTGGCGGCACCATTAACGGTGATGACCATGTTTTTGGTTTATCGGCAGCGCAGCGTTATGGCGGTATTTTTGTGCCTCCGCATATTGCTGTAATCCATCAATATATGCGTGAAATGATGGCAGGCGGCGGCAAAATGATCCTCGGTTCAGACAGCCACACCCGTTACGGTGCATTAGGGACAATGGCGGTCGGTGAGGGCGGCGGCGAGCTGGTAAAACAACTGCTTAATGATACCTGGGATATCGACTATCCGGGGGTTGTTGCGGTGCATTTGACCGGAAAACCAGCACCTTATGTGGGACCGCAAGATGTGGCGCTGGCGATCATCGGCGCGGTGTTCAAAAACGGCTACGTCAAAAATAAAGTGATGGAGTTCGTGGGGCCGGGTGTTGCTGCGCTCTCTACCGATGTCCGCAACAGCGTTGACGTGATGACCACTGAAACCACCTGTTTAAGTTCCGTCTGGCAAACCGATGAAGAAGTCCATAACTGGCTGGCGCTGCACGGTCGCGGCCAGGATTACTGCCAGCTTAATCCACAACCGATGGCGTACTACGATGGCTGCATCAGCGTTGATCTAAGCGCCATCAAACCAATGATTGCGCTGCCGTTCCACCCAAGCAACGTGTATGAAATCGACACGCTGAACCAGAACCTGACCGATATTCTGCGTGAGATTGAAATTGAGTCCGAGCGCGTGGCGCACGGTAAAGCCAGACTCTCGCTGCTGGATAAAGTGGAAAATGGACGCCTGAAAGTACAACAGGGGATTATCGCCGGCTGTTCTGGCGGTAACTATGAAAACGTTATCGCCGCAGCAAATGCGCTGCGCGGTCAATCCTGTGGCAATGATACCTTCTCGCTGGCGGTTTACCCGTCATCGCAGCCGGTGTTTATGGATTTAGCCAAAAAAGGCGTGGTAGCAGATTTGATTGGCGCAGGCGCAATCATCAGAACCGCGTTCTGCGGCCCATGCTTTGGGGCGGGTGATACGCCAATCAACAACGGTTTGAGTATTCGCCACACCACGCGTAACTTCCCGAACCGCGAAGGCTCTAAGCCAGCTAATGGGCAGATGTCAGCGGTTGCATTAATGGACGCCCGTTCTATCGCTGCGACTGCGGCAAACGGTGGCTATTTAACCTCTGCCAGCGAGCTGGATTGCTGGGACAACGTGCCGGAGTACGTTTTCGATGTGACGCCGTATAAAAATCGTGTCTATCAGGGTTTTGTGAAAGGGGCGACCCAGCAACCGTTGATCTATGGACCGAACATCAAAGACTGGCCGGAATTGGGTGCGCTGACTGACAATATCGTCCTCAAAGTGTGCTCGAAGATCCTCGACGAAGTGACCACTACCGACGAATTGATTCCTTCCGGTGAAACCTCTTCTTATCGTTCAAATCCGATTGGTCTGGCGGAGTTTACCCTGTCACGCCGCGATCCAGGCTATGTTGGCAGAAGTAAAACCACTGCTGAGCTGGAAAATCAACGTCTGGCGGGGAATGTCAGCGAGCTGGAATCCGTATTTGCCCGTATTAAACAGATTGCTGGTCAGGAACATATTGATCCGCTGCAAACTGAAATTGGCAGCATGGTTTATGCGGTCAAACCAGGTGATGGTTCTGCGCGTGAACAGGCGGCGAGCTGCCAGCGTGTGATTGGCGGTCTGGCGAATATTGCCGAGGAATACGCGACTAAACGTTACCGTTCTAATGTCATCAACTGGGGGATGTTACCGCTGCAAATGGCAGAAGTGCCGAACTTTGAAGTGGGGGATTACATTTATATTCCTGGCATTAAAGCGGCGCTGGATAATCCAGGTACGACCTTCAAAGGTTATGTGATCCATGAAGATGCGCCGGTTACGGAAATCACGCTGTATATGGAAAGTCTGACTGCTGAAGAGCGCGAGATTATCAAAGCGGGTAGTTTGATTAACTTCAATAAAAACCGTCAGATGTAAAAAGCGCCATGTGAATGTAGGTCGCATCCGGCACTTATTGTCGGATGCGATGCTGGCGCATCTTATCCGACCTACGAATCGCATCGACCCGTAGGCCGGATAAGGCGTTTACGCCGCATCCGGCAAATAGTTAGCAACGCTTATTTCTTTGCTTCTGCAACCACTTTGCTACCCACGCCACGGTTATTGTATTCCCACATGCGGTTGTAGTTAGTGTCATTCAGATTGCGCTGTACTTCGTCGTTATCATCAACGCTGCCGGTATTACCCGCAAATGGACGATTAGAAATCACCGCGTCGGCCCACGGTTTAGCCGTGTTAAAGCCTTCGTTGATGGCGCTATCACGGATCACTACCTGACCGTTGGTATTGGCATCAACATCCAGCGAGCGGCCCAGCTGTGCGACGCCATCACCGGAGGCATTGAAACGGCTATTTACGGCAAGGAAACCGTAGTAAATATTGGACAGCGTAGCCGGTGCGAACACATACGCTTCTTGCTGAGTACGTGAGTTCACCACGCGGAATTCGGTATTATCGAACACCACTGCACCACGGCCGGAAACGATATCCACATCCCCTTCGATGTAGCTATTAGTTACCAGAGTACGCGGCTGACGATTCGTTTCCAGACGGTTTTGTACACCGCTGTTGGTGACAAAGAAGGTATTCTGACGACCAAGAATGTTAACGTTGTTGATCTGTACTTTGTCGCCATCAGTACGCAACGCCACCGCCGGATGGTTACCCGCATCTACGCTATCGCCCAGAGTGTTTTCGATGGTCAGGTTTTGCAGTTGCAGGCCATTGTTTTGTGACCAGAAGACCGCAGAACAGAGAACGCCGATGCTGTTGCTGCGTTTGCTCTGGCAACTATCGTACATATACCACGCTGGTTTACCGGGCATATATTTGCCGCGTGGGTTAACGTCATGACGCCAGTCAGCAGGGCTCATTCCACCATCAAGGGAAAGTCCAATTTTCACATCAATCGGTTTTTCGCCCATGCCGTAGACAGTGATTCCGCCCGGTGCCGCAGGGACATAAACCGTACCTTCATACTCACCTGGCATCACGGCAATATACTGGCGCTTATTAGTACGCTTGATAATTGCCGCATCTACCGCCGCCTGAATCGTGGTATGCGTTACACCTTGAGTACCCGCCGTGCCGACAACAAAGTCAGGTTGCGCAGGCAGGGTAATCGGGGAAGGATTCCATGCTGCAGCACCTGGCGTCAGGGAGGCAAAATAGTGTTGAGCATCGAAATTCTGCGCTTCTTTTGCCGACAGAATCGGGCGAGAAGACGTACCAGGTGCTACTTGATCGGAAGGGCGTTGATCGGGCGGTGTTGAGCTACAGGCGGTCAGCGTCACGCCAAAAGCCAGTGCCAGCGCCAGACGGGAAACTGAAAATGTGTTCACAGGTTGCTCCGGGCTTTGAAATGGAAAAATGAATCCGTTGAAGCCTGCTTTTTTATACTAACTTGAGCGAAACGGGAAGGTAAAAAGACAAAAAGTTGTTTTTAATACCTTTAAGTGATGTCAGATGGCCTTGCACCATCTGACAGAACATTTAACTGAACATCGCGGTAATTGATGCGCTGGCGAGAGAGTGGAAATGAACGTTAAAACCGACCATCGCGCCGCTGGCACCTTCATCGACATCAATACGTTCTACATTCAGCGCGTGAACAGTAAAAATGTAGCGATGAGTTTCGCCTTTCGGCGGCGCTGCGCCATCGTACCCGGTTTTACCAAAATCGGTGCGTGTCTGGAGCACGCCATCAGGGATTGCTACCAGACTAGAGCCAAATCCTTGCGGCAATACACGGGTATCAGCGGGTAAGTTAACAACTACCCAGTGCCACCAGCCGGAGCCGGTTGGCGCATCCGGGTCGTAGCAGGTGACAACAAAACTTTTCGTTCCCGCAGGAACATCATCCCACGCCAGATGTGGCGAAATATTATCGCCATCGTAACCCATGCCGTTAAAGACATGACGATGCGGCAGCTTATCGCCATCGCGCAGATCGTTACTGATGAGTTTCATGAACCCTCCTTTCTTGTTTGCAGAAAGTGTAGCCAGAAACCCTCACGCTGACTTCCCGTTATTGGCAAAAAAATGTTTCATCCAGTACGGCGCGATTTACCGCTGCGGTCAGGCGCTGCAACTGTTCCGGGCGAATAATATAGGGCGGCATCAGGTAAATCAGTTTGCCAAAAGGCCGGATCCACACACCCTGCTCGACAAAGAATTTTTGCAGTGCTGCCATATTCACCGGACGAGTGGTTTCGACTACGCCAATTGCCCCCAGCACGCGCACATCGGCAACCATTTCGGCGTCACGGGCTGGTGCCAGTTGCTCACGTAGTTGCGCTTCAATATTTGCCACCTGCTGGTGCCATTTACCGGATTCAATAATCGTCAGGCTGGCGTTCGCTGCCGCGCAGGCCAGTGGATTGCCCATAAAAGTTGGCCCGTGCATAAAGCAACCAGCTTCGCCGTTACTGATAGTTTCTGCAACCTCGCGCGTGGTGATCGTGGCGGAAAGGGTCATCGTGCCGCCGGTTAAGGCTTTACCGAGGCACAAAATGTCCGGCGCGATTTCTGCATGTTCACAGGCAAACAGTTTGCCGGTTCGACCAAATCCGGTGGCGATTTCGTCAGCAATCAGCAAGATACCTTCACGATCGCACATTTTGCGGATTCGTTTTAACCATTCCGGATGATACATGCGCATCCCGCCTGCGCCCTGGACAATCGGTTCAATGATCACCGCAGCGATTTCATGACGATGCGCTGCCATCAGGCGCGCAAAGCCCACCATATCGCGCTCATCCCATTCGCCGTCCATGCGGCTTTGCGGGGCTGGAGCAAACAAGTTTTCTGGCAGATAGCCTTTCCACAGGCTGTGCATAGAGTTGTCAGGATCGCATACCGACATCGCGCCAAAAGTATCGCCATGATAACCATTGCGGAAGGTCAGAAAACGCTGGCGTGCTTCGCCTTTGGTCTGCCAGTACTGCAACGCCATCTTCATCGCCACTTCCACCGCTACGGAGCCGGAGTCCGCGAGAAAAACGCACTCCAGCGGTTGTGGCGTCATTGCCACCAGTTTGCGGCATAGCTCGATGGCGGGCGCATGGGTGATACCGCCAAACATCACATGCGACATGGCATCAATTTGCGACTTCATCGCCGCATTAAGCTGCGGGTGATTGTAACCGTGGATCGCCGCCCACCAGGACGACATACCGTCAACCAGGCGTCTGCCGTCAGACAAAATCAGCTCGCAACCTTCCGCGCTCGCCACCGGATAAACCGGCAGCGGGGAGGTCATGGATGTGTACGGGTGCCAGATATGGCGTTGGTCAAAGGCAAGATCGTCCATTGTCATAATCGACTTGTAAACCAAAATGAAAAGATTTAGGTTTACAAGTCTACACCGAATTAACAACAAAAAACACGTTCTGGAGAAGCCCCATGGCTCACCGCCCACGCTGGACATTGTCGCAAGTCACAGAATTATTTGAAAAACCGTTGCTGGATCTGCTGTTTGAAGCGCAGCAGGTGCATCGTCAGCATTTCGATCCTCGTCAGGTACAGGTCAGCACTTTGCTGTCGATTAAGACCGGAGCTTGTCCGGAAGACTGCAAATACTGCCCGCAAAGCTCGCGCTACAAAACCGGGCTGGAAGCCGAGCGGTTGATGGAAGTTGAACAGGTGCTGGAGTCGGCGCGCAAAGCGAAAGCGGCGGGATCGACACGTTTCTGCATGGGCGCGGCGTGGAAGAATCCGCACGAACGCGATATGCCCTATCTCGAGCAGATGGTGCAGGGGGTAAAAGCGATGGGGCTGGAGGCGTGTATGACGCTGGGGACATTAAGTGAATCCCAGGCGCAGCGCCTTGCGAATGCCGGGCTGGATTACTACAACCACAACCTCGACACCTCGCCGGAGTTTTACGGCAATATCATTACCACGCGTACCTACCAGGAACGCCTCGATACGCTGGAAAAAGTGCGCGATGCCGGGATCAAAGTCTGCTCAGGTGGCATTGTGGGCTTAGGCGAAACGGTGAAAGATCGCGCCGGATTATTGCTGCAACTGGCAAACCTGCCGACGCCGCCGGAAAGCGTACCAATCAACATGCTGGTGAAGGTGAAAGGCACGCCGCTGGCGGATAACGATGATGTCGATGCCTTTGATTTTATTCGCACCATTGCGGTGGCGCGGATCCTGATGCCGACCTCTTATGTGCGCCTTTCTGCCGGACGCGAGCAGATGAACGAACAGACTCAGGCGATGTGCTTTATGGCCGGAGCTAACTCGATTTTCTACGGTTGCAAACTGCTGACCACGCCGAATCCGGAAGAAGATAAAGACCTGCAACTGTTCCGCAAACTGGGGCTGAATCCGCAACAAACCGCCGTTCTGGCGGGCGATAACGAACAACAGCAACGTCTGGAACAGGCGCTGATGACCCCGGACACCGACGAATACTACAACGCGGCAGCCCTATGACCTGGCAGGAGAAGATTAACGCGGCGCTCGATGCGCGGCGTGCTGCCGATGCCCTGCGTTGCCGTTATCCGGTGGCACAAGGCGCCGGACGCTGGCTGGTGGCGGACGAACGGCAGTATCTGAACTTTTCCAGTAACGATTACTTAGGTTTAAGCCATCATCCGCAAATTATCCGTGCCTGGCAGCAGGGTGCGGAGCAATTTGGCGTCGGTAGTGGCGGTTCCGGTCACGTCAGCGGTTATAGCGTGGCGCATCAGGCGCTGGAAGAAGAACTGGCCGAGTGGCTGGGTTATTCGCGGGCGCTGCTGTTTATCTCCGGTTTTGCCGCTAATCAGGCGGTCATTGCCGCGATGATGGCGAAAGATGACCGCATCGTTGCCGACCGGCTTAGCCACGCCTCCTTGCAGGAAGCGGCCAGTTTAAGTCCGGCGCAGCTTCGCCGTTTTGCTCATAACGATGTCGCTCATCTGGCGCGCCTGCTTGCTTCCTCCTGTCCAGGGTTGCGACTGGTGGTGACAGAAGGCGTATTCAGTATGGACGGCGATAGTGCGCCGCTGACGGAAATCCACCGTGAGACGCAACAGCACAATGGCTGGTTGATGGTCGACGATGCCCACGGTACGGGTGTTATCGGTGAACAGGGGCGCGGTAGCTGCTGGCAACAGCAGGTGAGGCCGGAATTGCTGGTTGTTACGTTTGGCAAAGGATTTGGTGTCAGCGGTGCGGCGGTGCTTTGCTCTGAAACTGTGGCGGATTATCTGCTGCAATTTGCCCGCCATCTTATCTATAGCACCAGTATGCCGCCCGCTCAGGCGCAGGCATTACGTGCGTCGCTGGCGGTCATTCGCCGTGATGAGGGTGATGCACGGCGCGAAAAACTGGCGTCACTCATTGCGCGTTTTCGTGCCGGAGTACAGGATTTGCCGTTTACGCTTGCTGATTCATGCAGCGCCATCCAGCCATTGATCGTCGGTGATAACAGCCGTGCGTTACAACTGGCAGAAAAACTGCGCCAGCAAGGCTGCTGGGTCACGGCGATTCGCCCGCCAACCGTACCCGCTGGTACTGCGCGACTGCGCTTAACGCTAACCGCAGCGCATGAAATGCAGGATATCGACCGTCTGCTGGAGGTGCTGCATGGCAACGGTTAATAAACAAGCCATTGCAGCGGCATTTGGTCGGGCAGCCTCACAGTATGAGCAACACGCAGAGTTACAGCGTCAGAGCGCCGATGCCTTGCTGGCAATGCTCCCGCAACGCAAATACGCCCGTGTGCTGGACGCTGGCTGTGGACCTGGCTGGATGAGCCGCCACTGGCGCGAGCGCAGCGAGCAGGTGATGGCGTTAGATCTCTCGCCGCCAATGCTTGCCCAGGCACGCCAGAAGGATGCCGCAGATCATTATCTGGCGGGGGATATCGAATCCCTGCCGTTAGCGACTGCGACGTTCGATCTTGCATGGAGCAATCTCGCGGTGCAGTGGTGCGGTAATTTATCCACGGCATTAGGTGAGCTTTGTCGCGTAGTACGCCCCGGCGGCGTGGTGGCATTTACCACGCTGGCGCAGGGATCGCTCCCTGAATTACATCAGGCGTGGCAAGCGGTAGATGAACGGCCTCATGCTAATCACTTTTTACTACCCGCTGACATTGAACAGGCGCTGAAAGGCTTATGTTATCAACACCATCTTCAACCCATCACTCTGTGCTTTGATGATGCGCTCAGTGCCATGCGTTCGCTGAAAGGCATTGGCGCAACGCATCTTCACGCAGGGCGCGATCAGCGAGTATTAACCCGTTCACAGTTACAACAACTGCAACTGGCCTGGCCGCAACAGCAGGGGCGATATCCCCTGACTTATTATCTTTTTTTGGGAGTAATTACTCGTGAGTAAACGCTATTTTGTCACCGGAACGGACACCGAAGTGGGTAAAACCGTTGCCAGTTGCGCACTGTTGCAGGCCGCGAAGGCCGCAGGTTACCGGACGGCAGGCTACAAACCCGTTGCCTCTGGTAGCGAAATGACTGCAGAAGGTTTACGCAACAGCGATGCACTGGCGTTACAGCGCAACAGCAGCCTGCAGCTGGATTACGCCACGGTGAATCTATATACCTTCGAAGAGCCGACCTCGCCGCATATCATCAGCGCGCAAGAGGGCAGGCCAATTGACCCATTGGTGATGAGTGCCGGATTACGTGCGCTGGAACACCAGGCTGAGTGGGTGCTGATAGAGGGCGCGGGCGGCTGGTTTACGCCGCTTTCGGATTCCTTCACGTTTGCAGATTGGGTAACGCAGGAACACCTGCCGGTGATACTGGTGGTAGGCGTGAAACTCGGCTGTATTAATCATGCGATGCTGACAGCACAGGCAGTACAGCAGGCAGGGCTAACACTCGCAGGCTGGGTGGCGAACGATGTCACGCCGCAGGGTAAACGCCACAGTGAATATATGGCTACGCTCACCCGAATGATCCCCGCGCCGCTGCTGGGGGAAATTCCCTGGCTTCAGGAAAATCCAGAAAGTGCGCTAACCGGAAAATATATAAATCTCACATCACTGAAGTAGCAAAAAAATTGGTTGAATTGCGAGCGAGATCGCGTCTTCGGTCGCCCGTAATTTAACCAACCAAATGCTAAAAAAATCGCGAAAAAAATTTTACCCCGGCATTATACGATTAGTATGGGAATTGCCCAGGCGGCTGGACATAGGGGCTGCAGGTAGTTATCCACTATTCCTGTGGATAACCATGTGCATTAGAGTTAGAAAACGTAAGGTAAGCGAGAGAATACGCGGCTTGCACGCAAATTGGCGCTAAAGACGGCTTAAATAAATATTTTTTATTTTTCAATCTGTTAGATAAATGCAATGGCTGTCAGGAAAGTGTCATCTCCTGCAATAAATCCGTCATCAGCCATCTTGACAAATGTTAAAAAAGCCATTGCTCTGGGGATAACCCTGCAGACCAGAGTTTTATCTCGTCACAGGGTCAATTTTGCCTACGGTTGAGACCTTAGTTTACGGCGTAACAGAAATGTTGTGGTGTGAGACTGTTTTTTTATCCAGTATAATTTATTGGCATTATTAATCATGACGAGTAAAATTACACACCTGCCCGCCCATTCCTTCAGGTAGCAACTCATGAGTAAACCATTCAAACTGAATTCCGCGTTTAAACCTTCTGGCGATCAGCCGGAGGCGATTCGACGCCTCAAAGAGGGGCTGGAGGATGGCCTCGCGCATCAGACTCTGCTTGGCGTGACGGGGTCGGGGAAAACCTTCACTATTGCTAATGTCATCGCTGACCTGCAACGCCCAACTATGGTGCTGGCGCCCAACAAAACGCTGGCAGCGCAACTATATGGTGAGATGAAAGAGTTCTTCCCGGAAAACGCGGTGGAGTATTTCGTCTCCTATTACGATTACTATCAGCCAGAAGCCTATGTTCCGAGTTCAGATACGTTTATTGAGAAAGATGCCTCAGTAAACGAACATATCGAACAGATGCGACTTTCAGCAACCAAAGCGTTGCTGGAGCGGCGAGATGTCATTGTCGTAGCGTCAGTTTCCGCAATTTATGGTCTGGGCGATCCTGATTTATATCTCAAGATGATGCTGCACCTCACGGTCGGTATGATTATCGATCAGCGCGCGATCCTGCGTCGCCTGGCGGAGTTGCAATACACCCGCAACGACCAGGCATTCCAGCGCGGCACTTTTCGCGTGCGGGGTGAGGTGATCGACATCTTCCCGGCAGAGTCCGACGACGTTGCGCTACGTGTAGAATTGTTCGACGAAGAAGTGGAACGTCTCTCGCTTTTCGACCCACTAACCGGGCAGATTATCTCGACCATTGCGCGTTATACCATCTACCCGAAAACGCACTATGTTACGCCGCGCGAGCGCATTGTGCAGGCGATGGAAGAGATTAAAGAAGAACTGGCGGATCGGCGCAAGGTACTGCTGGCAAATAACAAGTTGCTGGAAGAGCAGCGGCTGACCCAGCGTACCCAGTTTGATCTGGAGATGATGAATGAGCTGGGATATTGCTCGGGCATCGAAAACTATTCTCGCTTTCTTTCCGGGCGTGGGCCTGGCGAGCCACCGCCGACGCTGTTTGATTACCTGCCTGCCGATGGGCTGCTGGTGGTTGATGAATCACACGTCACCATTCCGCAGATAGGCGGTATGTATCGCGGCGACCGGGCGCGTAAAGAAACGCTGGTGGAGTATGGTTTCCGCCTGCCATCGGCGCTGGATAACCGTCCGCTGAAGTTTGAAGAGTTCGAAGCATTAGCCCCGCAAACCATCTATGTTTCCGCGACGCCCGGCAACTATGAACTGGAGAAATCTGGCGGCGACGTGGTGGATCAGGTGGTGCGTCCAACCGGATTGCTTGATCCAATTATCGAAGTGCGTCCGGTCGCGACCCAGGTCGATGATCTTCTTTCAGAAATTCGCCTGCGGGCGGCAATTAACGAACGCGTTCTGGTGACGACGCTGACCAAGCGGATGGCGGAAGACCTCACCGAATATCTCGAAGAACACGGCGAGCGCGTGCGTTATCTTCACTCCGACATTGATACCGTTGAACGTATGGAAATCATCCGCGACTTGCGTCTGGGCGAGTTCGATGTGCTGGTGGGGATCAACTTACTGCGCGAAGGTCTGGATATGCCGGAAGTGTCGCTGGTGGCAATCCTCGACGCCGACAAAGAGGGCTTCCTGCGTTCTGAACGTTCGTTGATCCAGACCATTGGTCGTGCGGCAC
The DNA here is from genome assembly GCF_002965765.1 of Escherichia sp. MOD1-EC6819. Taxonomy (NCBI): domain Bacteria; kingdom Pseudomonadati; phylum Pseudomonadota; class Gammaproteobacteria; order Enterobacterales; family Enterobacteriaceae; genus Escherichia; species Escherichia sp. MOD1-EC6819. The sequence continues at coordinate 73,297 of NZ_PTRG01000010.1, forward strand.
GTAACGTTAACGGTAAAGCGATTCTCTACGGCGATAAGATAACCCCGTCAATGGCGAAAGCGATTGGCGAAACCGAACGTCGCCGCGAGAAACAGCAGAAGTACAACGAAGAGCATGGCATTACACCACAAGGGCTGAACAAGAAAGTGGTCGATATCCTGGCGCTGGGGCAGAACATTGCTAAAACCAAAGCCAAGGGCAGAGGGAAAGCGCGCGCGATTGTTGAGCCGGATAATGTGCCGATGGATATGTCGCCAAAAGCGTTGCAGCAGAAAATCCATGAACTGGAAGGGCAGATGATGAAACACGCACAAAACCTGGAGTTCGAAGAGGCGGCGCAAATTCGTGACCAGTTGCATCAGTTGCGTGAGCTGTTTATTGCGGCTTCGTGACGAGATGAAAAAGCCGGAATGTTCTTCTGGTTTGAGGCTGATGAGAAACGTAAAATTGCCTGATGCGCTACGCTTATCAGGCCTACATGCACTCTGCAATATATTGAATTTGCGCGATTTGTAGGCCGGATAAGGCGTTCACGCCGCATCCGACATGAACAACGCGCACTTTGTCTGCAATCTGACGCGGAATGTTCTTCCGGTTTTCCGTTAACCCAACGCCTGTAACGCCTTTTCCAGTGCGTTATGTAACAACTGGCGGTCATGACGATAGGGGATATCGCTGGCCTCCAGTACATCCTGAATCACTATTCTGTCGGTGACCGCAGAAACATCCACTTTCGGCCCAACGACGACGGCATCAATAACCTTCTTGCCGACATACTGCTCCATAATCGCCAGCTTATTTTCCAGTTTCAGATTCGCCGCTGGTAGGCTAAGTTCACGTCCCAGATTGCCGATATAGACCATCGGTGCTGGCGTGCGGCGTAATGCCTGCGCCATTTCCTTAAGCAGCAGGATCGGCATCAGGCTGGTATAAAAACTGCCTGGCCCGATAAGAATCAGATCTGCTTCATTGATAGCATGTACAGCTTCACGCGTAGCAGGCACATTAGGGGTTAACAGTAATTCCTGAATCGGCGTGGTTAACTGGTCAATATTTACCTCGCCGTAAACTTCATGCCCCTGATCGTCAATCGCCATCAGATCAACGGGATGCTCTGACATCGGAATCAAATGCGCATCCACTTTCAGCAGATTACGAATTAAATTGATGGCTTCCAGAGGCCGCACGCTAAGGTGGTCCAGCGCCTTTAACATCAGGTTTCCAAGGTTATGCCCGGAAAGCTCGCCATTACCGCCAAAACGATATTCAAACATCGCGGAAGCGACGCTGGGTTCTGTAATTAACTGATTAAGACAGTTGCGCATATCGCCCCAGGCAATACCGCCTTCTGAGCGGCGAATACGCCCTGTTGAACCACCGTTATCGGTGGTGGTCACAATGCCCGTTAAACGAGAACCCAAAGACGAAAGTGATGAGAGAACGCGTCCCAGTCCATGCCCTCCGCCGAGAGCAACGACACGATCAAGGTCAGCCAGCGTACGATTGCGCATATAAATTCCTGAAGTCAGATTATCCGCGCTACAGTAGCGCAACTGACAGGGAAACAGCAATTAACCCGCCAATATTGAGGATACAAATAATTGTTTTCTACCTCTAAAGGACGATATACGCACTGCATTGCTGATGATGTACATCAAAGTAAAACCATCATTTTCCCTTATTCTGTAGGGAAATAGCACGATCATGACGCTATATACATGATTACATAGCGGAAAGTGTGAATGGTAAAAATCTCATTTACACGCTAGTATCGGCATAACCACTAAACACTCTAGCCTCTGCACCTGGGTCAACTGATACGGTGCTTTGGCCGTGACAATGCTCATAAAGATTGCCACCAGGGCGAAGGAAGAAATGACTTCGCCTCCCGTATCTGGAAAGGTGTACATGGCTTCACAACTGACTGATGCATTTGCGCGTAAGTTTTACTACTTGCGCCTGTCGATTACCGATGTGTGTAACTTTCGTTGCACCTACTGCCTGCCGGATGGCTACAAGCCGAGCGGCGTCACTAATAAAGGCTTCCTGACCGTCGATGAAATTCGTCGGGTTACTCGCGCCTTCGCCAGTCTGGGCACCGAAAAAGTGCGTCTGACAGGCGGCGAGCCGTCTTTACGTCGCGACTTTACCGATATCATCGCCGCTGTGCGGGAAAACGACGCTATTCGCCAGATTGCGGTCACCACCAATGGTTATCGCCTGGAACGCGATGTCGCGAACTGGCGCGATGCAGGCCTGACGGGCATTAACGTCAGCGTTGATAGCCTCGACGCCCGTCAGTTTCATGCCATTACCGGGCAGGATAAATTCAACCAGGTAATGGCAGGCATCGATGCTGCATTTGAAGCCGGGTTTGAGAAGGTTAAAGTCAATACCGTGCTGATGCGGGATGTCAATCATCATCAACTCGACACCTTTCTGAACTGGATCCAGCATCGCCCCATTCAGCTGCGTTTTATCGAACTGATGGAAACGGGCGAGGGCAGCGAACTCTTCCGCAAGCACCATATTTCTGGTCAGGTTCTGCGTGACGAGCTGCTGCGTCGCGGCTGGATCCATCAGCTTCGTCAACGCAGCGACGGCCCCGCACAAGTCTTTTGTCATCCGGATTACGCCGGAGAGATCGGCCTTATCATGCCGTATGAAAAAGACTTCTGCGCCACCTGCAACCGCCTGCGCGTCTCCTCCATTGGTAAACTCCATCTCTGCCTGTTTGGTGAAGGCGGCGTTAACCTGCGCGATCTGCTGGAAGACGATACCCAGCAACAGGCGCTGGAAGCGCGTATTTCGGCGGCGCTGCGGGAGAAAAAACAGACCCATTTCCTGCATCAAAACAACACCGGTATTACGCAAAACTTATCGTACATTGGCGGTTAAAACGTCAAAAGGAGAGATCAGATGAGTCAGGTAAGCACTGAATTTATCCCGACCCGTATTGCTATTCTTACGGTTTCTAATCGTCGCGGTGAAGAAGACGATACCTCCGGTCACTATCTGCGCGACTCGGCGCAGGAAGCAGGCCATCACGTTGTCGATAAAGCCATTGTCAAAGAAAACCGCTACGCCATTCGCGCTCAGGTATCTGCGTGGATCGCCAGTGACGATGTACAAGTGGTGCTGATTACAGGTGGTACTGGCCTGACAGAAGGCGATCAGGCGCCAGAAGCACTGTTGCCGCTGTTCGATCGTGAAGTCGAAGGCTTCGGCGAAGTGTTCCGTATGCTGTCGTTCGAAGAGATTGGCACCGCAACGCTGCAATCTCGGGCGGTGGCGGGTGTTGCTAACAAAACGCTGATTTTCGCGATGCCCGGCTCGACTAAAGCGTGCCGCACCGCCTGGGAAAATATCATCGCCCCGCAGCTGGATGCCCGTACGCGTCCGTGCAATTTCCATCCACATTTGAAGAAATAAGTATGTCGCAACTGACCCATATCAACGCCGCTGGCGAAGCGCACATGGTGGATGTCTCCGCCAAAGCGGAAACTGTGCGTGAAGCGCGCGCCGAAGCCTTTGTCACCATGCGCAGTGAGACGCTGGCGATGATCATTGATGGTCGCCATCACAAAGGCGACGTATTTGCCACTGCGCGCATTGCCGGTATTCAGGCGGCAAAACGCACCTGGGATCTGATCCCGCTTTGTCATCCGCTGATGCTCAGCAAAGTTGAAGTCAATTTACAGGCTGAGCCGGAACATAATCGGGTACGAATTGAAACGCTTTGCCGCCTGACCGGGAAAACGGGTGTCGAAATGGAAGCATTAACCGCAGCCTCCGTGGCGGCGCTGACCATTTATGACATGTGCAAAGCGGTGCAAAAAGATATGGTGATTGGTCCGGTACGTTTGCTGGCGAAGAGCGGCGGCAAGTCGGGTGATTTTAAGGTGGAAGCGGATGATTAAAGTTCTTTTTTTCGCCCAGGTGCGCGAGTTGGTGGGAACAGATGCAACCGAAGTGGCTGCGGATTTCCCAACCGTTGAAGCGTTACGCCAACACCTGGCAGCGCAGAGCGATCGCTGGGCGCTGGCGCTGGAAGATGGCAAATTGCTGGCTGCCGTCAACCAGACGCTGGTGAGTTTTGACCATCCGCTGACTGACGGCGACGAAGTTGCTTTCTTCCCGCCGGTAACCGGAGGTTAAGATGGCAGAAACCAAAATTGTTGTCGGATCTCAGCCTTTTAGCGTTGGGGAAGAGTACCCGTGGCTGGCTGAGCGTGACGAAGATGGTGCAGTGGTCACGTTTACCGGTAAGGTGCGCAACCATAACCTGGGCGACAGCGTCAAAGCATTAACCCTCGAACACTATCCGGGGATGACGGAAAAAGCACTGGCGGAAATCGTGGATGAGGCGCGTAACCGCTGGTCGCTGGGGAGAGTCACGGTGATTCATCGCATTGGCGAATTATGGCCGGGCGATGAAATCGTATTTGTCGGGGTCACCAGCGCGCATCGTAGCAGCGCGTTTGAAGCCGGGCAGTTTATTATGGACTATCTCAAAACCCGCGCACCGTTCTGGAAGCGCGAAGCCACGCCGGAAGGCGACCGCTGGGTTGAAGCCCGGGAGAGCGATCAGCAGGCGGCGAAACGCTGGTAGTTTTTTGTTGGCCGGATAAGGCACCGCTGCATCCGGCAATTTCATCGCTCTGGACATACGTTTACGCTGCGTCGATGCACACCCTCATCATTTGCAGTATCCTTTAGATATTCCTTATATCTTCAGGAGAAAGTCATGGACAGATTCCCACGTTCAGATTCAATCGTACAACCCCGTGCTGGCTTGCAAACCTATATGGCGCAAGTCTATGGCTGGATGACAGTTGGTTTGTTACTGACCGCATTTGTTGCCTGGTATGCAGCCAACTCTGCTGCCGTTATGGAGCTGCTATTCACTAACCGTGTCTTCTTAATCGGTTTGATAATCGCGCAATTAGCTCTGGTTATCGTGTTATCAGCGATGATTCAAAAACTCAGCGCGGGCGTAACGACGATGCTCTTTATGCTTTATTCGGCGCTAACGGGCTTAACGCTCTCCAGTATTTTCATTGTCTACACTGCCGCCTCTATTGCCAGTACCTTCGTTGTCACCGCCGGGATGTTCGGCGCGATGAGTCTGTATGGTTACACCACGAAACGCGATTTAAGTGGCTTCGGCAATATGCTATTTATGGCATTAATTGGTATCGTCATAGCCTCGCTGGTGAACTTCTGGCTGAAAAGCGAAGCATTAATGTGGGCAGTCACTTACATCGGCGTGATTGTCTTTGTTGGACTGACGGCGTATGACACTCAGAAACTGAAAAATATGGGTGAACAGATTGATACCCGCGACACGTCGAACCTGCGTAAATATTCCATTCTTGGCGCCTTAACGTTGTATCTGGACTTCATCAACCTGTTCCTGATGTTGCTGCGGATCTTTGGCAACCGCCGTTAAACGCATTTCTTATAAAAATCCCGGAACGACACCGGGATTTTTTATCTATTCGATAATAAGTATATATTTAAAAAATAGACATAAAGATATAATTCACATTGATTATATCTATGCATATGATGCATTTTTATAAATCTGGTATACCTATAAGAAAATAGAGTACAATCCTACGGTTTTATTAATGGCTGGCGATATTCATCTGTTAAATAAATGCTTGCGGGTAAAAATCAATCATCTGCTGATAATATATTTTAATGGGATTAATTTTTAAATATATATTCATATAATAAATGGATCAGGGTTCTATGTCTTTCGTATTACCATCGATAACGGCTTATCCTCGGCAGTCAAAAAAATACATTTTCATCGCATTGCTACTTGTGTCTGTATTACTCCAGCTTTGGCCTGTTTATTTTTTACAGCCATTGAGAGTTATCCTGCGCGTCGGTATCTGCAACTTGCTAATCATCCTGTGTTTGACAGGGTGTTATCGATTATTTGTTGGGAAAATAGTCGCATTGAGTGTGTCACTATTATTGACCATTAATTTTATAGTCGCGCTTTGTACATGGCAAATTTATCAAAGTGAATTTAATATTATCTTTGCAATGAGTATCATGGAAACCCACTGGTCTGAAGTGAAAGCAATGTCGGGGTTATATCTATCCTGGATGCCAGTATGTGTTGTTTATTTCTTGCTGACTTATTTTTCTATACCCATGGGCGTTAAGTGTGTGTCTACTAAGGTTCAATGTGCATCACTGGTGATACTATTAATATTTATCTCATGGTTTAGTTACAATCAATGGAGTAAACAGAAAAAAGATGGTCTTGGAGGATACTCTCCATTAAGCTCCAGGGTGTTAAGATTTACACCATTTTATACCGCTGCCGATTTTATTATTGCTTATCGAGATATTTCTTTTGCCAGAGAAATAAAACAAATTGATATGGATTTACCGGGATTGATCGCTAAAGAAACGGATATTGAAAATTATGTTATTATCGTAGGGGAGTCTGTACGGCGCAGTAATATGAGTTTGTATGGCTTTGGTATCAATACCACGCCTGTACAAAATGAGATTGGACCACAGGCGCTTATCTTTGATAATGCGGTTTCCCCAGCGGCGGCAACAGTAACTTCTGTTCCGATGATCCTTAGTAAAGCGACAACAGAAAGTTTTACCGCTGCGGACTTATCAAATAATGTTATTGCCGTAGCTAATAAAGTGGGGTATCAGACTACCTGGTTAAGTACTGTGGGTATGTCCGGGAAGCATAATAACTATATTACGCTCATTGGTCGTTCCAGTAATAATACACATTGGGTAAGCGAGGAATACGATGATAGCCTTCTGCCGTTGTTGGATGAAGCATTAAAAGTCAAGGGTAAGAAATTAATACTGCTACATGGTAATGGTAGCCATGAAATTGCCTGTACACGCTACCCTGAATGGGCAGATAAAATTAAAACTGGGGATAAATACGAGGATTGCTACAACAACTCCATACGATTTACCGATTACATCATTGGTGAAATCATGAAAAGACTGGAGGGAAGTAAATCCTCATTACTCTATTTTTCTGACCACGGTCTGGAGAAAAATCCCAATATTCCATCGTATTATATGCACGCCGCAGATACTCCCAGTAAAGAAGCCTACGATGTACCGCAATTTATCTGGTATAGCCAGGCTGCTATCGCCAGTCAACCGCGTAAACTTGGACACATTCAAGAAGTTTATTCATTGCTTAATAACTATGCGATGATTCTTGACTGGCTGGGCATCTCTACCCACGAAGAGCATTGCAATTCGCCATTATCTCAGTGTTATCGTCCGCACTCCTCTATTCCAGTAACGGATGGCACCCGAGCTAAAATATATGAATATAAAGATCTGCGAGACACCTTTACATCACCGAAGAAAAAGGTTTCTTATCGCGAAGCCAGTCCGAATCCGCTGTAATTTTATGCTGAGAGGACATCGCCAGATGTCCCCTGATGATTATTAAGGAAACAACAAACATTACTCTGGCGTAAAACATACTTTGTTAAAGGGCTGTAGCGTATCAGAATGCAGGAAAGCATTAGTTGTGTAGGGCGGGTAAGGCGTTCACGCCGCATCCGCCATGAACAAATAGCACGTTGCTAACAATCTGCACAAACCAAAGAACTTAACTAAACATCACATCGCCGCTTCATTTTTCGCCCGTAGCTTCTTCGCCTGGCTTTCCAGCAACAGGTAACAGATCAGCGCCAGCAGCAGCGGGATAAAGTAGTACAGGACACGGTAAGCGAGTAGGGCGGCGATAATCGTTCCTTTGGATGTATGTTCCCCTGCCAGTAGCGCGATAAACACCGCTTCCAGCACACCAATCCCCGCCGGAATATGCACGATGACACCAGCAATACTACTAACCAGCAACACGCCCAGTACAAAGAAATAGTTCACGCTTTGACCGAGTAACAGCCAGATAATCGCTCCCATTACCATCCAGTTAACGCTGGAAATCAGCATCTGGGCGAGGGCGAATTTCCATGAAGGTAGCACCAGCTTTTGCCCTTTGATGGTCATATGGCGGTGTTTAGCGAAGGCGCAAAACCATAAATAGACTGCAATTATCAGCAGCAAACCAATGCCGAGAATACGCAGCGTGGTTTGATCGATATACCAGTGATCCGGCAGTTCCACCACGCCCACGGTAAAAATAATCCCGGCCAGCAAAATATAGCCCAGCCAGTTGGTGGTAATACTCAGCGAGAAAATCCGTGTAATAGTGCTACCCGGTAATCCCAGGCGGGAGTAAAGACGATAGCGCATACCAATGCCGCCAACCCAGGTACTAAGCGTCAGGTTGAAGGCGTAGCAGATAAACGACACCAGCATCACCTGACGTTTCGCCAGTTTATGACCGCAGTAAGAGCGAGCAAGCAGGTCATAGCAGCCGTAAATCAGATAACTGACGACCACCAGCCCGACCGCACTGAGCAGCGCAACGCGATTGTAGTCACGGATGACCTTCCAGACCTCTTCCCAGTCCACCTTTTTGGCGTAGACCACCAGCAACACAATCACCGCGATAAAAAACAGCCAGGTGAGGATCTTCTTTACTAAGCGCCAGCGCGGGTGTGATTTACTCATCAGGGTTTCACCCCCGTATTTTCAGTTTCTACCCGATCCTGAGTTTCCATTGCCGGCTGCGCGGGCGGATCAACTTGCGCCAGACGTGGCGTGTGCGCCGGAAGCCAGCCCACCAGCGCCGGGAAATGGCGTAAAAAGTGGAATGCCAGCACGCTTTTAGTCAGGTTCCACCAGGTGCGTTTTGGCAGCATGGTTTCATCTACCTGCTGGCAGTCAGCGGCGATGATGCCATTCAGATTGTCGCGTAGCGTCTGGTTAAAATGACGATCGTGGATGATAACGTTTGCTTCAAGATTCAGCGACAAACTGAGCGGATCGAGGTTACTGGAGCCCACCGTCGCCCAGTGATCGTCCATCAATGCCACTTTGCCGTGGAGCGGGCGGCGGCGATATTCAAACACCTGAACGCCGCCTTTAACCAGATAGTTATACAGCAAGCGCGCGCCGACTCTGACAATAGGCATATCCGGTTCACCCTGAATAATCAGTTTGATCCGCACCCCGCGCCGTGCCGCTTTACGCAAGGCGTGCAAAAATCGATAGCCGGGGAAGAAGTAGGCGTTGGCGATAATCACTTCCCGCCGCGCCTGAGTGAGCATTTTCAGATAGTGACGTTCGATATCATCGCGATGTTCTTCGTTATCGCGCCAGACCAGCAATACCTGCGCTTCTCCCGGCTGGCGGTTCTCTTCCGCTTTGTGATGACGTCGCCACCAGCGCCGTGCCGCGCTTTGTCCGGGCAGATTTTCCAGTTCAAATTGCAGAATATCTTCGACAATTGGCCCTTCGAGGCGTACCGCGTAATCCTGTTTAGCCTCTGGACCGTAGCTGGACATATGCTCGGCGGAGTAATTCAGCCCGCCAATAAAGGCGATACGTGCGTCGATCACCACAATTTTGCGATGCATCCGGCGAAACACATTGGTGCGCATACCGAACAGGCGAGGGCGGGGATCGTAATAACGAAACACCACGCCAGCCGCCGTCAGTTCATTGACAAACTCATCGCTGAGATCCGGCGAACCGTAGCCATCCAGCAAGACTTCCGCTTTAACCCCGCGTCGTGCAGCGTCCAGCAATGCTGCGTGTAATTGTTTACCGACGTCATCCTCGAACCAGATAAACGTTTCAAGAATAATGCGTTCTTGCGCCTCACCAATCGCTTTAAATACAGCGGGATAATATTGCTCGCCGTTCTCCAGCAACTGGATCTTATTGCCTTCGCGCCAGCTACATTTCATAAATGAATCTCCGCACTTAAAGGGGCATGATCAGAAAGGTGTCGCCATGTCCGCAGCGGCAACGCGGTTGGCGCGCTGGCGCTGGCATTTTTGACATAGATCCTGTCCAGACGTAGTAGAGGAAATTGCACTGGAAACGTGCGCGCCGGGCGTCCGTGGGCGCGGGTAAATATCTCATCCAACCCGGCCTGTACTTTTAAGGGATGATTGGCTTTTTGCCGCCAGTCGTTGAAATCACCCGCCACTAAAACGGGTTCGTCGGGCGGAAGCTGGTTCACCCATTCGGCGAGCATCGTAAGCTGCGCCTGACGGTGTGCCTCACGCAGGCCAAGATGCACGCACATCACATGAATCGCTTTCCCGGTCACCGGTGGCACAATGCGGCAATACAGTACGCCACGTTTTTCCGCTCCATCGACAGAAACATCACGATTTTCATAATGTTCAATGGGATAGCGTGACAGCACCGCGTTTCCGTGATGCCCTTCTGGATACACAGCATTGCGACCGTAGGCAAAATCGCTCCACATGGTGTCGGCAAGAAACTCGTAGTGCGAGGTATCGGGCCAGTTTTCCACATGCAGCGGATGAACTTCGTGCGCGCCCATCACTTCCTGCAGGCAAACAATATCGGCGCTGACGGTGCGCACCGCGTCGCGAAGTTCCGGCAAAATGAAGCGTCGGTTAAACGCGGTAAAGCCTTTGTGAATATTGATGGTGAGTACCTTGAACGAAAATTGTTGTGTTTGATCGGGCATAATTTTCCTGTCTTTGCCTCTTATCTCATTGAAATAGTGTAGTCGGCGTCACAAAAAGGTGCGGTCTTACGGAATTTTCCGTAAAGTTCGGTACTCTGAGTTAGTAGAGATAAATTCTTCAGGAGAGAAGCCATGAAGTGGCAACAACGTGTTCGTGTCGCAACTGGCCTAAGTTGCTGGCAGATTATGTTGCATTTACTGGTAGTGGCGCTGCTGGTGGTGGGCTGGATGAGTAAAACCCTGGTTCACGTCGGCGTGGGATTGTGCGTGCTGTATTGCGTAACGGTAGTGATGATGCTGGTGTTTCAGCGCCACCCCGAACAACGCTGGCGCGAGGTGGCAGACGTACTGGAAGAGCTGACCACCACCTGGTATTTTGGCGCGGCGCTGATTGTGCTGTGGCTGTTGTCCCGCGTACTGGAAAACAACTATTTGCTGGCAATTGCTGGGCTGGCGATCCTTGCCGGCCCGGCGGTGGTGTCGTTACTGGCGAAAGATAAAAAGTTACATCACCTTGCGTCTAAACATCGCGTACGCCGCTGACCCTGTCGTGGCCGTTATCACCAGTAGCGGCCACAAACTGTTCCACACAATATCCAGACTCGCATCCTTCAAATAAATCTGCTTGGTAATGTCCGTAAAGTGGCGGATAGGGTTAATCCACGTCAGGTTTTGCAGCCATACTGGCATGTTCTCCACCGGCGAAACGTAACCGGAAAGCAGAATGGCGGGCATCATAAAGACGAACACGCCGATAAACGCCTGCTGTTGCGTTGAACAAAGTGATGAAATCAACAGACCGAATCCCACCAGCGATAAACCGTAAATCACCATCGTAAAGTAGAACAGCGCCAGCGATCCGGCGAAGGGGATTTGATACGCCCAGATACCAATCGCCAGCACAATAGTGGCCTGGAAGGTGGCGACAATTAATGCCGGTACGGCTTTGCCGATGAATATCTGCCAGGTGGTGAGGGGCGAAACCAGTAGCTGATCGAGCGTTCCCTGTTCGCGTTCGCGGGCGACAGAAAGTGAAGTGACGATCATCACGCCGATAGTGGTGATCATGGCGATCAGTGATGGCACCACAAACCATTTGTAGTCGAGATTTGGGTTATACCAGTTGCGTACCACCAGCTCGCTGTTGTTGGGTTTCGGTTTTCCTTCCAGCAGCTCCTGCTGATAATTTTTGACGATCTGTTGCAGGTAGTTGGCGGCAATTTGCGCACTGTTGGAGTTACGCCCGTCGAGGATCAACTGCAACGGCGCGGTCTGGAAGGTATCCAGTTTGCGCGAGAAGTCAGCCGGGAAACGCACCAGCAGTAGCGCCTTTTGTGTGTCGATGGTTGGGCGGATCTCCTGTGGGCTTTTCAGTAGCAGCACATGGGTAAAGGCGCTGGCGCGGGCAAAACGTTGAGTAAGTTCTACCGAATGCTCGCCGTTATCTTCATCGTAGATGGCGATGGTGGCATTAGTCACTTCCAGCGTGGCGGCAAACGGGAACAGGATCACCTGAATAAGCACGGGTAAAATCAGAATCGCTCGCGTCTGCGGTTCGCGCAGCAACGACTGCAACTCTTTGCGGATTAACGTCCATAAGCGATGAAACATGCTCTTCTCCCTAATCCAGCCGACGTTTGGTTTTCAGCCACGTCAGGCCGATAAACATCACCGCCGAAGCGATCAAAAACAGCACGTTCACCACCAGTACCACCGGAATATTCCCGGCGAGGAACAGGCTTTGCAGGGTGCTGACGAAATAACGTGCGGGAATAATGTACGTCACCGCGCGGATCACCGCTGGCATACTGTCTATCTGAAATATAAAGCCGGAAAGCATAATCGACGGCAGGAAAGCGGCGTTCAGTGCCACCTGAGCGGCGTTGAACTGGTTGCGGGTAATCGTAGAAATCAGCAGCCCCATCCCCAGCGTACTGAGTAAAAACAGGCTGGTGATAAAAAACAGGATCAGCAGCGAACCGCGATAGGGCACGCCGAGAATAAACACCGACACCAGCATACAGAGCAGCATCGCCAGCATACCGAGGAAATAATAGGGGATCAGCTTACACAGCAGCAGTTCCGTGCGGGTAATCTCCGTAGAGAGCAAAGCCTCCATAGTGCCGCGCTCCCACTCCCGCGCCACCACCAGCGAGGTGAGGATCGCGCCGATGACCGTCATGATAATGGTTACCGCACCGGGGATAATAAAGTGCTGGCTTATCGCCGCCGGGTTAAACCAGTAGCGTGTCTGGACGTCGATAAGCGGTTCAAAGGTCTGCCCGTTGTCCTCTGCCCGCTGCATTTGCCAGATCTGCCAGATCCCTTCGACATAACCCTGCACAAAGTTGGCGGTATTCGGTTCGCTGCCGTCAGTGATCACCTGAATCGGCGCGGTCGCGTTGGCGCGCTCCATCTGTTCGGCGAAATCCACGGGAATCACCACCAGACCACGAATTTTCCCCGCCTGCATTTTGGCGATCAGTTCCTGACGGTTATCGCTGATGGTGGCGTCAATATAGGGCGAGCCGGTCATAGTGTGGGTGAAATCCAGCGCCGCTTCGCTACGCTGCTCCAGCAAAATCCCGACGCGCAGCTTGCTGGAGTCGAGGTTAATGCCGTAACCAAAAATAAACAGCAGCAACAGCGGGATCACCACCGCAATCAGCCAGCTACTTGGATCGCGAATGATCTGCCGCGTCTCTTTGACGCACAGCGCCCGCACGCGACGCCAGGAAAGGATCGGGTTACTCATTGCCATGCTCCTTATCCCAGTCGTGGATCAATTGAATAAAGGCTTGCTCCATAGTGGGATCGGGTTGCTCATCGTTAGCCGACTGTGCTTTCAAATCATCCGGCGTACCGCTGGCAATCAGCTTCCCGCGATACACCAGCCCGATGCGGTCGCAATATTCCGCTTCATCCATAAAGTGGGTGGTGACCATCACCGTGACGCCTTTCTCTACCATGCTGTTGATATGCAGCCAGAACTCGCGGCGGGTGAGGGGATCGACGCCGGAGGTCGGTTCATCAAGAAACAGAATGTCCGGTTCGTGCATTAGCGAGCAGGCCAGCGCCAGCCGCTGTTTAAAACCCAACGGCAGTTCATCGGTGGCATGTGAGGCGATACTTTTCAGGCCAAATGCCTCGCTCATACGGGAGATTTTTTCGTTCTGCGCCCGACCGCGTAAGCCATACACGCCGGAGAAAAAACGTAAATTCTGTTCGACTGTCAGATTGCCATAGAGCGAAAACTTTTGCGCCATATAGCCGAGATGCTGGCGTGCTTTACCGGAACTCTCTTTCAGATCCATGCCCAGCACCAGCGCCTGACCAGAGGTCGGCACCAGCAAACCGCACATCATCTTAAAGGTGGTCGATTTACCCGCGCCGTTTGGCCCCAGCAAACCAAAAATCTCCCCACGTTTAACGGCAAAGTTGACGTGATCGGTGGCGGCAAAATCACCAAATTTTTTGGTCAGTTCTTTCGCCTCGATCACCGTTTCGTCCGGTGTGCCTTCTACCGTATGTAATATTGCGCCCAGCGGCGATTCCGAGGTTCCGGCACCGCCGAGCAAATCAATAAACGCATCTTCAAAACGTGGTGTGGTTTCGTTGATGTTGATTTCTGGCATCCCGTCGGCGCGACGAATATCGTCTGGTGTGGCCTCTTTTTTGAGGATCAGACGTACCGATTTCCCCTGAATCATGCCGTCGCTGACCTGTGGCAGTTTCAATGCTCGTTGCAACAGTTTGCGGTTGCCTTCGTGTGGACTGGTCATCAGAAAACTGCGTCCGGCCATGGTTTGTGTCAGGGCTTTTGGTTCTCCCTGATACAGCAACTCGCCTTCGTTCATCAGTAACACGTCACGGCACTGCTCGGCTTCGTCGAGATACGAGGTGCTCCAGAGGATTAACATCCCTTCGCCCGCCAGCTCATGCACCATCTGCCACAGTTCGCGCCGTGAGATAGGGTCAACGCCGACGCCGGGTTCATCGAGCAGCAACACTTTCGGTTCGCCCACCAGGGTACAGGCCAGGCCGAGTTTTTGTTTCATCCCGCCGGAGAGCTTACCCGCCAGGCGCCCGGTAAACGGGCCAAGAGACGTAAACTCCAGCAGGCGAGCAAAAGTCTGTTTACGTGCTTCACCGGTGACGCTGCGTAAATCCGCGTACAAATTGAGGTTTTCCATCACCGTGAGATCTTCATACAGACCGAATTTCTGCGGCATATAGCCGAGCACCGCGTGCAGCGCAGCGTCGTTTTTGATCGGATCAAAACCGATAACTGTGGCCCTGCCGCTGTCAGGTTTCAGCAACCCGGCCAGCATCCGCATCAGCGTGGTTTTGCCCGCGCCGTCCGGCCCTACCAACCCCGTCACATAACCAGCGTGAATGGTGCAGTCGAGTGGCGCGACGGCGGGCTTATCCATGCCCGGAAAGCGTTTTTCCAGGCCGTTCAGCGTGATAACGGCATCATTCATGTCCTGCCTCGTCACCGAATTGCACCGTCACTGGCATTCCCTGGCGTAACGCATCATCGGCGTCGGTCACCACAATACGCAGGCGATAGACGAGGTCGGTACGCAGATCCGGCGTTTCGACGGTTTTCGGGGTAAATTCAGCAGTCGGCGAAACGAAACCAATCTGCCCGTGATACGGCTTGTCCGGGCGACCATCGGTATAAAGCAGCACTTTTCGCCCCGGCTGGGCCTGGTCAAGATTACGTTCGTCAACATAGGCACGCACCCACACCGGACGAGTTAGTGAAACGGTAAACACCGTGCCACCTTCATTGAGAACCGTGCCTGGCTCCACCGCGCGCGTTAACAGCGTGCCATCAGACGGTGCGACCAGCGTCGAATCCTGCAAATTCAGCTCCGCCTGCGCCAGTTGCGCCTGTGCCTGTTCGAGGCTGGCTTTTGCCTGGGCGATATCCTGTTCACGGTTACCGGAACGGTACTGACGTAATTTATCCTGAGCTGATTTCAGCGTTGCCTGCGCCTGGTCGCGCGAGGAGCGGGCATTTTCCAGGTCATTTGCCGAAATGGTGCGGCTTTTCCACAACCCTTGCTGACGGTTATAGAAGTTCTGCGCATAGTCATACGCGGCTTGCGCTTGTTTCACCGCTGCGGCGGCCTGAGCGATTTCTTCATCGCGATACCCGGCAAGCATCAGGTCGTACTGCGCCTGTGCCACCGAAACGCCTGCTTTCGCCTGCATCAGGGCAATCTCATACGGCTTATGATCCAGTTCGCCCAGAACCTGGCCCGCTTTGATCGCATCACCTTCGTCCACCGCCAGCGACTCAACACGACCACCGACACGGAAGCTTAGATTCACGGTGCGAATATCCACATTGCCATACAGCGTCAGGCCGTTATCCTGGCGGCTTTGATACCACCAGTAGCCTCCGGCAACCACGGCGGCAAGTACCACAACCACCAGTCCAATCACGACAGGTTTTTTCATCACTACAAACTCCTTTGCGATAATCCTTGCAAAATCAGGTCGATATGACAGGTTACCGTCTGGTTGATCAGTTCGGTCTTTTCTCCATCGAACGCGCTCCAGCCGGTGCGTAACAGAATCGTTTCTTTACCAAGACGAAACGCCAGAATCTCGCCAAGTAATGCATGGGTATGGAGGATCATACGGGTATCGTTGGCATCACAACCGGTCCAGGCGGCGATCAGACGCGTAAGATGGCTGTGTAACGGGCTAATCACCTGTTCGTGCACCAGATGGTAGGCCGCCGTAGGAGAGAGCTGCTCACGGGAGATAAACTTACTGAGGTTGACGGTGTCATCCTGGGTGAGCAGCTTAATCATGTTCCTGCAGGCGCGAAGGATCAGTTCACGGATAGCTGCGCGATCAGGCTGTGGTTGTGCGAACAAGCGTTCGGCTTCTTCGGCGTGCGGACGGAACTGCTCGCCAATAAAATCGGCAATCCACTGGGCGCAGGCGAGATATAAATCTTCTTTCGAACCGAAGTAATAGGTAATAGCAGCGATATTCTGCCCGGCCAGGGCGGCGATATCGCGGGTGGTGGCGTTCATTCCATACTCACCAAACTGCGCCAGTGCAGCAGCAATCAGCTGCTTTTTCGCCTGTTCACCTTTGGTTGTCATGGCAGGACTATTCATAGCACAGCCCATTCTTAATCAAATGATTGATTAAGATTATGACTCATTTTTCGCGTTGTCCAGTATGGCTAAGAATTTGAGCAACGTCAGTCACAGGGATAATTTATGCGCTGCGTCACAAAAACTGCTACACTCCGCTCCCTCATGACATTGTGGTTTTTGTCATTTTCCTTTTCAGTATCTCCCTGAAAACTACACCGGTAACGGTCGGGGCGGTTCGGAGTAGTTATGTCTTTCGATTCTTTGGGTTTAAGCCCTGATATCCTGCGCGCCGTTGCCGAGCAAGGTTACCGTGAACCCACCCCTATTCAGCAGCAGGCGATCCCTGCGGTGCTGGAAGGCCGCGACCTGATGGCCAGTGCCCAGACCGGCACCGGCAAAACAGCGGGCTTTACGTTACCGCTGTTGCAACACCTGATTTCCCGCGAGCCGCACGCCAAAGGGCGTCGTCCGGTGCGCGCGCTCATTCTTACCCCGACCCGTGAACTGGCGGCGCAGATTGGTGAAAACGTCCGTGATTACAGCAAATACCTGAACATTCGTTCGCTGGTGGTGTTTGGTGGCGTCAGCATTAACCCGCAGATGATGAAGCTGCGTGGCGGTGTTGATGTGCTGGTGGCAACGCCGGGGCGTTTGCTGGATCTGGAACACCAGAACGCGGTGAAACTGGATCAGATAGAGATCCTCGTCCTTGATGAAGCTGACCGTATGCTCGATATGGGCTTTATCCACGATATTCGTCGTGTGTTAACAAAACTGCCCGCGAAGCGCCAGAACCTGCTGTTCTCCGCGACTTTCTCTGACGAGATTAAAGCTCTGGCAGAAAAACTGCTGCATAACCCGCTGGAAATCGAAGTTGCACGCCGCAATACCGCCTCTGAGCAGGTAACCCAGCACGTTCACTTTGTTGATAAGAAACGCAAACGGGAATTGCTGTCACACATGATTGGTAAAGGTAACTGGCAGCAGGTGCTGGTGTTTACCCGTACCAAACATGGCGCTAATCATCTGGCTGAACAATTAAATAAAGATGGTATTCGCAGTGCGGCGATCCACGGTAATAAATCGCAAGGTGCGCGTACCCGTGCATTGGCCGATTTTAAATCTGGTGATATTCGTGTACTGGTGGCAACTGACATCGCCGCGCGTGGCCTGGATATCGAAGAGTTGCCGCACGTCGTCAACTATGAGCTGCCAAACGTACCGGAAGATTATGTCCACCGTATCGGGCGTACCGGTCGTGCCGCCGCCACCGGCGAAGCGTTATCGCTGGTGTGTGTTGATGAGCACAAACTGTTGCGCGATATCGAAAAACTGCTGAAAAAAGAGATCCCGCGCATTGCAATTCCGGGCTATGAGCCGGACCCGTCAATCAAAGCCGAACCGATCCAGAATGGTCGCCAGCAACGCAGTGGCGGCGGTCGTGGGCAAGGTGGTGGTCGCGGTCAACAGCAACCACGCCGCGCTGAAGGTGGAGCGAAGTCTGGTAACGCGAAACCCGCAGAAAAACCATCTCGTCGTCTCGGCGATGCCAAACCGGCAGGCGAACAACAACGTCGCCGCCGTCCGCGTAAACCTGCCGCTGCGCAGTAATCTTTTATGCCGGGCTATGCCCGGCAGCAGACTGATGACAAAGTCCCAAAAGTGCCTGGACAGTCCCCTCTCCCCTTCGGGGAGAGGGTTAGGGTGAGGGGAACAAACCCGCACTGGCGTGATTATTTACCCTCACCCCGACCCTCTCCCTAAAAGGCTGAGGGGGAAAACCGTACCTGTTTTTGGCTATTAAGCCAGTTTGTCAGCAATCTTATGCCGGGCTATGCCCGGCATAAGATTGCTGACAATGATGTTTCTCCCGATGCGGGAAATCCCCGCATCCGGAAAACGTTATTGCGAGCCGCTTTCCAGAAACAGAAAAACCATTACCCCTGAAAACCGAAAAATGCCACAATATTGGCTGTTTATACAGTATTTCAGGTTTTCTCATGGCATTAACCGCCGCGCTTAAAGCGCAAATTGCCGCCTGGTATAAGGCGCTTCAGGAACAGATCCCCGACTTTATTCCCCGTGCGCCGCAGCGGCAGATGATTGCGGACGTCGCCAAAACGCTGGCCGGAGAAGAAGGGCGGCATCTGGCGATTGAAGCCCCCACCGGCGTTGGGAAAACGCTCTCCTATTTGATTCCTGGCATCGCCATTGCCCGCGAAGAGCAAAAAACGCTGGTGGTCAGTACCGCCAACGTGGCGTTGCAGGATCAGATCTACAGCAAAGATTTACCTTTGCTGAAAAAGATCATTCCCGATCTCAAATTTACCGCCGCTTTCGGGCGTGGGCGCTACGTTTGCCCGCGTAACCTGACGGCGCTCGCCAGTACTGAACCCACGCAACAGGATCTGCTCGCTTTTCTTGACGACGAACTGACGCCTAATAATCAGGAAGAGCAAAAACGCTGTGCAAAGCTGAAGGGCGATCTCGACACTTATAAATGGGATGGCCTGCGCGATCATACGGATATCGCTATTGATGACGATCTCTGGCGCCGTTTGAGTACCGACAAAGCCAGTTGCCTGAACCGCAACTGTTACTACTACCGCGAATGCCCGTTTTTTGTGGCTCGTCGGGAGATTCAGGAAGCGGAAGTGGTGGTGGCAAACCATGCGCTGGTGATGGCGGCGATGGAAAGCGAAGCGGTATTGCCAGACCCGAAAAACTTGCTGCTGGTGCTGGATGAAGGGCATCACCTGCCGGATGTAGCACGGGATGCGCTGGAGATGAGCGCCGAAATCACCGCGCCCTGGTATCGGCTGCAACTTGACTTGTTCACGAAACTGGTCGCCACCTGCATGGAGCAGTTTCGCCCGAAGACGATCCCGCCGCTGGCAATCCCTGAACGTTTGAATGCGCATTGTGAAGAGTTGTATGAGCTTATCGCCTCTTTAAACAACATTCTCAATCTCTATATGCCTGCCGGGCAGGAGGCTGAGCACCGGTTTGCGATGGGCGAACTGCCTGATGAAGTGCTGGAGATCTGCCAGCGGCTGGCGAAACTGACAGAGATGTTGCGTGGTCTGGCAGAACTATTCCTCAACGATTTAAGCGAGAAAACCGGCAGCCATGACATTGTGCGCCTGCATCGGCTTATTTTGCAGATGAACCGCGCGCTGGGAATGTTTGAGGCGCAAAGCAAACTCTGGCGGCTGGCCTCGCTGGCGCAATCTTCCGGTGCGCCAGTGACCAAATGGGCGACGCGGGAAGAGCGTGACGGGCAGCTACATCTCTGGTTTCACTGCGTGGGGATCCGCGTCAGCGATCAGCTGGAAAGGCTGCTGTGGCGCAGCATTCCGCACATTATTGTCACTTCCGCGACCTTGCGTTCGTTGAACAGTTTTTCGCGTTTGCAGGAGATGAGCGGGCTGAAAGAAAAAGCGGGCGATCGCTTCGTGGCGCTGGATTCACCGTTCAACCACTGTGAGCAGGGCAAAATTGTTATTCCCCGGATGCGCGTTGAGCCTTCTATCGACAGCGAAGAGCAGCATATTGCCGAAATGGCCGCCTTTTTCCGTGAGCAGGTGGAGAGCAAAAAGCATCTCGGCATGTTGGTGCTGTTTGCCAGCGGACGGGCGATGCAGCGGTTTCTCGACTATGTGATGGATTTACGTCTGATGCTGTTAGTGCAGGGAGATCAGCCGCGCTACCGCTTAGTTGAATTGCATCGCAAACGCGTCGCTAACGGTGAACGCAGTGTACTGGTAGGTTTACAGTCATTTGCCGAAGGGCTTGATTTGAAAGGCGATCTGCTCAGCCAGGTGCATATCCATAAAATCGCCTTTCCGCCTATCGATAGTCCAGTGGTGATTACCGAAGGCGAATGGCTAAAAAGTCTTAACCGCTACCCGTTTGAGGTGCAAAGCCTGCCGAGTGCTTCGTTTAATCTGATTCAGCAGGTTGGGCGTCTTATTCGAAGCCACAGTTGCTGGGGCGAGGTGGTTATCTACGACAAACGCTTGTTGACCAAAAATTATGGCAAGCGACTACTGGACGCATTACCGGTATTTCCGATAGAGCAACCGGAAGTCCCTGAAGGTATAGTTAAAAAGAAAGAAAAAGCGAAATCCCCACGCCGTCGGCGGCGTTAATGATGTGAGTCAGGTAAGGAGTCGTAAATGGACTATCGCAAAATCATCAAAGAGATCGGGCGCGGAAAAAACCACGCGCGCGATCTGGATCAGGATACGGCGCGCGGTCTGTATGCCCATATGCTCAATGGCGAAGTGCCTGACCTTGAGTTGGGTGGTGTATTGATTGCACTGCGTATCAAAGGGGAAGGGGAAGCAGAGATGCTCGGCTTTTACGAAGCCATGCAAAATCACACCATCAAGCTAACGCCCCCCGCCGGCAAGCCGATGCCGATTGTCATCCCCAGTTACAACGGTGCGCGTAAACAGGCCAACCTGACACCGTTGCTGGCGATTCTGCTGCATAAACTCGGTTTTCCGGTGGTGGTTCACGGCGTGAGTGAAGATCCGACTCGCGTGCTGACCGAAACCATTTTTCAACTGATGGGGATTGCGCCAACGCTACATGCCGGACAAGCACAGGCGAAGCTTGACGAGCACCAGCCGGTATTTATGCCCGTAGGCGCGTTTTGCCCGCCGCTGGAAAAACAACTGGCAATGCGCTGGCGGATGGGCGTGCGTAACAGTGCGCATACCCTGGCGAAACTGGCGACACCGTTTGCCGAAGGTGAGGCACTGCGTCTTTCCAGCGTCTCGCATCCGGAATACATCGGGCGAGTCGCGAAATTCTTTAGCGATATTGGCGGACGGGCGCTGTTAATGCACGGCACCGAAGGCGAAGTCTATGCTAATCCGCAACGCTGCCCGCAAATAAATCTTATTGACCGCGAAGGGATGCGGGTGCTGTATGAAAAACAGGACACTGCTGGCAACGAGCTACTGCCACAAGCAAAAGACCCGGAAACCACGGCGAAGTGGATTGAGCGTTGCCTGGCAGGCAACGAACCAATTCCTGAGTCACTGAACATCCAGATGGCTTGCTGTCTGGCGGCGGCGGGCGAAGTGGCAACCATTAGCGATGGTCTGGCGCGCATTAAACAATCCTTTTAATTTCTTCCTCAGCCGGATGATGACTGTCATCCGGTCTTTACTCCACTGCACCATGAAAGTGCAGCATCTTTATTGACCTTCCCGTGTGCGGCGCGCAGCATAAAAAAACAACAGGCATATAACATAAACAGGAGTTAACCATGGAAAGTGGTCATCGCTTTGATGCCCGGACGCTGCACAACTTTGTCCTGACTGTGTTTCGTCAGATGGGTAGCGAGGAACAGGAAGCAAAATTAGTAGCAGATCATTTAATCGCAGCAAATCTGGCAGGACATGATTCACATGGTATTGGCATGATCCCGAATTATGTGCGTTCCTGGCAGCAGGGCTATTTGCAGATCAACCATCACGCCAAAATTGTCAAAGATGCGGGGGCTGTGGTCACGCTTGATGGCGATCGTGCATGTGGTCAGGTCGCTGCATATGAGGCCATGGCTCTGGGGATTGAAAAAGCACGTCACCACGGCATTGCTGCCGTGGCGCTGCGTAACTCACATCATATCGGGCGCATTGGTTATTGGGCGGAACAGTGCGCGGCGGCGGGTTTTGTCTCTATCCACTTTGTCAGTGTGGTAGGGAGTAAGGCTGTCGCGCCGTTCCGTGGTCGTGACAGTCGCTTTGGCACAAATCCGTTCTGCGTGGTCTTTCCCCGAAAAGATAATTTCCCGCTGTTGCTTGATTACGCCACCAGCACCATTGCGTTTGGTAAAGCGCGTGTGGCCTGGCATAAAGGCGTGCCCGTACCACCTGGTTGCCTGATCGACGTTAATGGCGTGCCAACGACCGATCCGGCAGTCATGCTGGAGTCACCGTTAGGAGCGTTGCTGGCCTTTGCTGAACATAAAGGTTATGCCCTGGCAGTGATGTGCGAAATTCTCGGTGGTGCACTTTCTGGCGGCAAAACTACTTATCAGGAAACATTGCAGCACAGCCCCGATGCCGGTTTTAACTGCATGACGACCATTATCATTAACCCGGAGCTGTTCGGTGCGCCAGATTGTGCAACGCAGTCCGAAGCCTTTGCCGAATGGGTGAAAGCCTCGCCGCATGATGACGATAAACCGATTTTGCTGCCGGGTGAGTGGGAAGTGAACACGCGTCGCGAACGGCAGGAGATGGGGATCCCGTTGGATGCCGGAAGCTGGCAGGCAATTTGCGACGCAGCGCGGCAGATTGGTATATCAGAAGAGACGTTGCAGACTTTCTGCCAGCAATCAGTCAGCTAAAAAAAGCCCGTCCAGTGACGGACGGGCAAACAAGGGTAACATAGGATCAATGAGGGTTGGAGTACATGCGTCTGTCGGCAAATAGACAGGGAAATACTTGTGCTGGACGTAGCGTAAACGCCTGATCCGTCCAACGGTTCGGATTTTGTAGGCCTGATAAGACGCGGTAGCGTCGCATCAGGCATCTGTTGCCGGATGCGGCGTAAACGCCTTATCCGTCCTACGAATTACTTATAAATTACCGCAGTACCGCTTAATTTATTGTTGTTGGTGGCGGAAGTAATGCTGTATCCACTAGCACCGGCTGCTGCCGCTTTCTCAGCCAGTTTTGCTTCCAGGGCATCGAGGGTGGATGCGCCATCGGCAGAAACCACGCCGATTTTATTCATGTTCTGTGCCTGGGATGCCGTGACCGGCTCCGCCGCGAATACGCCAAAAGACAGAGTGGAAAGCGCCATAGCAGCAACAATAGTATTGATAGTTTTCATAATTAATCTCTCGCAGGTGATTTTTGTATAAGTGACGTTGTTTCGTCGATGTGATGAGTATCACGTTTTTTTACGAGAGATAAAATCGAAGAGAATTGACCGCCTTGTTCAAATAAATTGATTGATATCTAACATGCTGATAATCCATTCATTTATCGTATGTATGAACCAATTTTGTAACATGTGGCAGTTACGGCTGCGTTAAAGGCACGGAATGCCACGCAAAATACAAATTATACACGCTAAACATCCCGCCAGTTGTAGTTAACGTAACTGGCTGTCTTTCGAACCTCTGCGATTATATCCTGTATAAGATGGTTTTTGTAAATCTTTCTCCTGCTGACAATGAATGCATAAGCGCACGCCAGGAATGGCTTCCCGACGAGCCTGCGGGATGGGGGCACCGCACTCTTCACATTCATACAGGCTTTCGCCACGCGGAATTTCACCCCTGGCGCGGGCAATCGCATCTTCAATTGTACTGTTGATCTGTTCGTTGACGGCGTCATCGTTAGCCCAACCGGATGCCATATCGTCCTCCTCATATCAATGCTTGTACTGTTAAGTGTAGCTAATCCAGGGATGAACCTGGGCAGTTCAAGCGTCAGATCTCCGACCATTCCCGCAGCAGATTATGATAAAGATTGAGTAGCGACAGGATCTCTTCTCCTTCGCCGTAGCGGCTTTTGAGTGACTGAATATTGTTGTCCAGTTCGAACAGCATGGCGCGCTTTTTATCATCGCGGATCATTGATTGTATCCACATAAATGATGCCACCCTTACGCCGTGCGTTACGGGGGTCACACAGTGCAGGCTGCTGGAGGGATACAACACCAGATCGCCAGCCGGGAGTTTTACCCGATGTTGCCCGAAGGTGTCATTGACGACCAGTTCGCCGCCTTCGTAACTTTGTGGATCGCTCAAAAACAGCGTGGCGGAAAGATCGGTGCGCATCCAGCCGTTTTGTGGATGACTGCGTACTGCGCCATCCACATGAAAACCATAGGTTTCATTGTTCCGATAGCGATTAAACAGCGGTGTGGAAATGGTACGCGGCAAGGCAGCGGCAAAGAACAAAGCATGTTGTTTAACCGCGTTCAGCACTTCATTTTGTAATGCGGCATATAACGCGCTGCGGGTATCTACCTGTTGATTATTCTTGACCTGCGCGCCTTGTGCGCCGGTGGTGACGCGTCCATCAATCCATTCGGCTTGTTCCAGTTGTGCACGAAAGCGGGCGACGTCCTGTGGCGATAACACGCCGGGAATGTGGTACATCATATAAGTTCTCCAAAAAGTGGGGCTTTCACCCCACATCTGAATCAGAAATGCATATTGGCGGTGAGCAGGAAGGTTCTTGGCTCGCCCGGGTGATAACGGTAGCCGCTCTTATTGATTGAGGCGACGTAATCGGTATCAAACAAGTTGTAGACGTTTAGCTGGAAGTCGAGATTGCGATTAACCCGATACCCCAGTTTGGCGTCGGCGACCCAATAACTTTCGGTAAATGCTGGCGTTCCCACCGCGCCGTCTGAACCTTTATGCATACTGCCGATATACCGTGCGCCCGCACCAACGGAGATATCATCGGTTGCCTGATACTGGCTCCATAGGGTAAAGGCGTGCTCCGGGGTATACGGCAGCGATGAGGAACCATCCTGGGCAACTTCTTTGCCGTTTTTGATGGTTGCTTTTTGCTGGGTATAGCCGCCAATCACCTGCCACGCGGGAGTGATATTCCCGGCCACGGATATCTCATAGCCTTCGACGCGTTTCTTACCGTATTGCGAATAAGTCCCGTCATCATTTTGCTCAACTTCATTTTCGATATCAGTACGGAACAGCGCGGCGGTGAGCAACAGGCGTTTATCCAGAACCTGCCATTTGGTGCCAATCTCGCTGGTGTTAGCTTTTTGCGGTTTAAAATCGGTGCGGTTGGCACTGTTACCGCTACCAGACTGCGCAAGGGCGAAATTACTGCCGCCCGGCGGCTGCTGGGAAACGGCATAGTTAATATAGACATTGCCGTTTTCCGTCAGGTGATACAGCGCCCCGGCTTTCCAGTTCACCAGATTGCCCGACTTGGCGGTGTCGACGGTGGTGACCGGAGAACCTTTCGCTACGCCATCAGGGCAGGTGATGGCACCGCGTCCGCTGCCGCCGCAGGCGGTGGCACTGTCATATTCAGTATGATAATTGTCCAGCCGAACTCCGCCATTTAGCTCAAAATCACGGGTGATTTGCAGCGTATCGAAGGCATAAATCGCGAAGGTATCCGTCTGACCATTAGCGTTTGCGCCATTGCGCGTCAGGCCGCCAGGATGAATGCTACTGTCAGGATGATAAATATTCACCGCCGGTAACGTCACCGGATTAACGCCGTAGTTGGTCTGCGTTTCGCGGGTAAATTCCACGCCGGTACTGACGTCATGACCAATTGAACCGGTATAAAATGCCGATGTCAGGTTAGTCTGGTTGGTGAGGATTTTATTGCTTACATCTTTGGTATTCGCCGTGCGTGACCATGTCCAGCTATCCACATCGCTGGTGGGCTGGGTAATATTTGACGCCCCTCCCATAATCGCCGTCATCAGATAATCCTGCTTCACGCGCGACCAACGTGTGGTATTGCGAATCGTGGTGTTATCGCTGATGTCGTGCTCAAAACGCATGGTGGCAGTATCGGTGGTCGAATCGTCGTAATCGGAATCCGTACCATAAAAGTTATGTGTATCAACTTTTCCGGAATGATTCAGCGCCGCCGTACCCGCAGAAGGTGCGGAATAGCCCGGTAAACCAATGGTCGGAATGCCGCCGTCTGGCGTATTGTGTTGGGTAACGTGTAAATAGTTGAGATACAAACGATTCGATGTACCAAGACCAAATGCCACGGAAGGGGCGACGCCGTAACGCTCATTTTTGACTTTATCGCGCCCGGCATCGTGCGTTTTTTCGCCCATCATATTCAGACGTACCGCTGTAGTATCGCCAATGACCTGATTAACGTCCAGAGTGCCGCGACGGAACCAGGCGCTACCAATACTGGCGGAGGCGTCAATACCTGAATCATTGCGCGGCTGTTTGCTGATCATATTGATTGAGCCAGTCGGCGCGCTGCGCCCGTAGTCGGTGCCGGACGGCCCTTTAATCACTTCGACCTGTTCGGTATTGAAGGTGTCGCGCGAGACGCTGCCAATATCGCGAATGCCATCAATATAAATGCTGTTAGAGGTATCGGCGCCGCGCATATAAATAGCGTCGCCAGTGGTGGAGTTACCGTTCTCACCAGCAAAAAACGCACCCACGCCGGGAACGTTTTTGAGCGCGTCGGTAAGGTTGGTTGCGCCCTGATCTTTAATCACTTGTTCAGAAATCACCGTCATCGTGCGGGTAGTATCCGCTACCGGACGCGAGAATTTCGGATCGGCAGATTGTTGTGGCGCATAAAGCGAAGGCGTTGATGCTTCGACAACCAGCGTGTCATCCGCGTTAGTTTGCCCTTCGGCGGCGAGTGCCTGAGCCACAGGCGTGATGCCAATACAAAGACCGGCAAAGAACGTGAGCGAATGAAATTGTCTGGCAGGGAAATTGCGATTGTTTTCCATTTTTGCAGGTGACTTTTTCTTATATGTTGAAGTTTTCACTTTCACGAGAAAGCATCTCTGCGGATGCGATGCCACTGTTAATCCCGTAAAAGTGTTCGTGCAAGTGATAATAATTTTGATAAGCATTATCACTTGGCGCGATTTTCTATCACCCATTGCACGAAAAAGAAATACATTTATTTACATTGTGTTCATATTTGATGTTTTTTGATTACAAATTGGGCGAAAACTGCATCCAGAGGTGAATGCAGTTGCGTTGGTGGGGTTATTTGTAGATGGTTGCAGTACCGAACATCTGGTCATTTCCGCCTGCGGAATTAATGACATAACCTTTCGCGCCTTGTTCGCGCGCTTTTTCTGCCAGTTTATCCTCCAGATCGCTTAGGTTAGATGCGCCGGTCGCCGAAACGGTTCCGGCGGGTCGTAGTTGACCGCTGTCCTGGTTACTCAGTGGTTGCGCGGCATAAGCCGTGAAGGTGATTCCGCTCAGGACGGTGGCAATCAGTAGTGCGAGGCACTTTTTCATAATGACATCCTCATAAATACAACGAGTAGTGCATGATAAGTGTAGGTCTCCTGTGCGATGGAAATGACGCAAAAAATTGACAGAGATGTGCTTATTTTTTGAACAAAATAATTTTACAAAACCAGACAAATCAATGACATGAAGAACACTGATTTTTATGATGAATTGATAAAAAATGAAGTCGGGTTAAGGTTTTGAAGCATGTTAAACGCAGCCAGATATTTACCCTGCTGCGTTATGCGGGTATCTTACGCCGCTGCTTAAAGGAGAATGCTATGTCCGCCCAGAAACCGGGGTTACACCCGCGCAATCGTCATCACAGTCGCTACGATCTCGCCACGCTTTGTCAGGTGAATCCTGAACTGGCGCAATTCCTTACGCTTACCCCTGCCGGTGAGCAAAGCGTTGACTTCGCCAATCCGCTGGCAGTGAAGGCGCTCAACAAGGCGCTGTTGGCACATTTTTATGCTGTGGCGAGCTGGGATATCCCTGACGGTTTTCTCTGCCCACCAGTGCCGGGGCGGGCAGATTATATTCATCATCTTGCCGATTTACTGGCTGAGGCAAGCGGAACAATTCCAGCCAATGCCAGTATTCTGGATATCGGTGTTGGTGCGAATTGTATTTATCCGCTGATTGGTGTGCATGAATATGGCTGGCGTTTTACCGGTACAGAAACTAACAGCCAGGCGTTAAGCAGTGCGCAGGCGATCATTAGTGCTAATCCGGGGCTTAACCGCGCCATTCGTCTGCGTCGGCAAAAAGAGAGTGGGGCGATTTTTAACGGCATCATCCACAAAAACGAGCAATACGACGCGACCTTGTGTAACCCGCCATTCCACGATTCCGCCGCTGCGGCGCGGGCAGGTAGTGAGCGTAAACGCCGTAACCTGGGGCTGAGCAAAGACGATGCACTGAACTTTGGCGGCCAGCAACAGGAGTTGTGGTGTGAAGGCGGTGAAGTCGCCTTTATCAAAAAGATGATTGAAGAGAGCAAAGGCTTCGCGAAGCAGGTGATGTGGTTTACCTCACTGGTATCTCGTGGTGAAAACTTACCGCCGTTGTATCGTGCCCTGACGGACGTGGGCGCGGTGAAGGTGGTTAAAAAAGAGATGGCCCAGGGGCAAAAGCAGAGTCGCTTTATTGCCTGGACCTTTATGAACGACGAGCAGCGCCGCCGTTTTGTCTATCGCCAGCGTTAAAGCGTTGGCTCCCCCGGCGGCAGCGGTTCAGCCGGGGTCGCGCCCGGAGCAGGCAGCACCTGATAAGTCTGCACCGGCGCGCGAACACCCGCCAGGTCGAAATGTTTTTTCACCTGGCTGTCGAGGGCAAAGCGTACCGTCCACTGTTTGAGTGGCAGTGTGGTGAACGAAACACGCAACGTAAACGCGGTATTGCTTAAGCCGACAATGCCGGCAAAGTTCGGTTCACCAATAATCAGCCCGCGAATTTCTTCATTTTCCATCAATTCCGCTACCGCATCTTTCAGTGCCTGATTGGCTTTATCGGCATCTTCATGACGATCGACATCATAATTGGCGACCACCGAACCAATGCCACGGACGAAGTTAGCAAAGGTGGTTATCGAAGACCACGGAATAATGTGATATGCCCCGGTATCCTGACGCACGCCCACGGAGCGAATCGACATCCGTTCCACCGTGCCGGTCAACGGCCCGATGGTAACCAAATCTCCAGTGTTCATGCCGTTTTCAAACTGAATGAACACGCCGGTAATAATATCTTTTACCAGCGTTTGCGAACCAAACGAGATAGCCAGGCCTAATGCCCCGGCACCTGCCAGCAGTGGCGCGATATTGACGCCGATTTCCGACAACACAATCATGATGGTGATGGTACTGATGATTACCGCCAGCGCATTACGGAACAGCGTCAGCAGGGTGCGCGTGCGGGCGCTGGGCAGCGGGCGGCCATGAATATCCGAAGCCAGCCGGTTTTCGATCAAACTGGCGAGCACTGTCCAGCCAACCGCCGAGAAGAAAAGGATGAGCGCGATACGGATCAGGATATCCACGGTTTTCTGCCCCGCGCCGTTTTGCAGCCAGTTCCAGAAATCGAACAGCCCCCAGGCGCTAAGTAGCAGCATCACTGCCACGCATACCGTCAGAATACGCGCCGTTTTCAGCGCCGCTGATAGCCAGCCGTTCAGCCGTTTTTGCAGCTCCGGATAGTTACGCTGAGTATGTGGCGAGAGGGTGATGGTCTTCGCCAGCCAGCGGGAAAACATACCGGAAACAAACGCTGCGATACCAATAATCGCCAGGCTGCGCACCGTTGCACCCATCATAAATTTCAGGCTGTTGCCCGGATCGAACAACGAAAAGAAAAACAGCACAATAAAATAGGCGCTTGCCAGCCAGTGCCACACCAGCGCAAAAGCGCGAATAAACAGGCTGAAGAATGCCAGCGAGTGCTCCGCAAAGTTGAGCAGATGCTGGGTGATCTCTTTTTTATTACGAAAGATCAGATAGAGCGCCCAGACGGTCATGCACAGCATGATTATCACGTTGGCGAGCGCCCCGATTTGCACATTCACCTGATTAGAGATAATTGGCACTGCCACAATCAGTCCATAACCAATCAGACTGCTTAACCAGCTAAGGCGGCGGCACCAGTAGCGGGCGCTTTCATCCTGAATATTGAACGGGCGCAGCTCTGCCACGTTCGGGCAGAAAATCAGGCGTAAAACAGCTTTGAAAAACTCAATCAGAGCGAAAGCATTGAGAAACAGGCTTTGTTGAAAAGCAATGGTTTTACTACCGGCGTTCAGGTTGTCGCTTAATACCTGGCCGACAAATAACGTCAGTGCCAGCAACAGCAAATCGATAATAAACGCCCCGATAATCATCGCCGGAAGCTGTAACCAGTTGCTGCGCTCACGGTTTTTTTGCCGCGCCCACTGACCCATTTTGCGATATAACGGCAGCGCGCACAGGCGAATCAGCCAGTAAAAGCCAAACACCAGCACCGCTAGCATTGAAAAATGGGTCAGCGCGTTGTTGAAGGTTTGCGGGTTAAAGGGTTTATGCGGGGAGCCAGTGATATTACGGTAAAGTTGCCCGAAGCGCGCGGAGAGTGCTTCGCCATAATGGCGGCTGATTTCAGTCACCTTTTGCAGCACGGTTTGCTCTTCAACCAGCGTCGGCGGTACGATTTTCGGTACGGGGTCTGTGGGGGGCGTGGCGGCAACGGTGCGTAGCTGGTCGATCAACTCTTTGCGCGAGGTGTCATTATCCAGCACGTCCGCCAGTGCGCCATAGGCCGCTTTTTTTTGTTCGATATCCGGTTCTGAAACCGGTTCAGAGGTTGAATCTGTTGTTGCTGTGGTTGTTACGCCGGGTATGGACACCGCGTGGGCAGGTGCGCCCAGCAGGCAGATGAGGATGAACAGGATCCACCGCATGACTCCTCCAGTGAGAAAACAAAGCAAAAAGATAAGTATAGATGCTGGGGGAGGGGCGATTTGAAATGAGAGGAATCTGGTGTGCCTCCCTTTCGGGGGAAAGGGAGGCTGAGAAGTTAAGAGACGTGCTGTAAAAATTCCTGCAAACGCTGGCTCGGTGGGTTCTTGATCAACACCTGCGGATCGCCATCTTCCGCAATCCGGCCTTTATCAATAAAGATTAGACGTGAAGCCACTTTCTCAGCAAAACCGATTTCGTGGGTCACGATCACCATCGTCATCCCTTCTTCAGCCAGATCCTGCATAACCTTCAGCACTTCATGGCGCAGTTCAGGATCGAGAGCGGAAGTCGGTTCATCGAACAGCATCATTTTCGGCTTCACCGCCAGCGCACGGGCAATCGCTACGCGCTGCTGCTGACCACCAGAAAGTTCGGAAGGGTAGTGATGCGCGCGTTCTGCCAGACCGACCTTCGCCAGTAACTCACGAGCCAGTTTTTCCGCCTCTTCTTTGTTTGCGCCACGCACGCGTAGAGGGCCAAACATCACGTTTTCCAGCGCCGTCAGATGCGGGAAGAGGTAAAACTGCTGGAACACCATACCCGCTTCCTGGCGAATCAGTCGTTCGTCAACTTTCGGATCGTTAACCTTCAGACCATCGACAATCAGATCGCCAGAGGTAATTTCTTCCAGTTTGTTGATGCAGCGCAGCAGGGTTGATTTACCGGAACCAGAAGGCCCGATAATCACCACCACTTCACCCTGGGCAATGTTCAAATCGATATTGTGCAGCACCTGGGTTGGCCCAAAATGCTTGGAGACGTTTTTAAATTCAATCACAGGATTTTCATCCTTCTTTCCAGACGACGCAGAATAAAGCTCAGCACCAGGGTAATAATCAGATAGAACACCGCCACGGCGCTCCAGATCTCAAGGGCGCGGAAGTTGCCGGCAATAATTTCTTGCCCCTGACGAGTCAGTTCCGCCACGCCGATAACAATAAACAGCGAGGTGTCTTTAATGCTGATGATCCACTGGTTGCCCAGCGGCGGCAGCATACGGCGCAGTGCCAGCGGTAAAATGACGTAGCGAATGGTTTCCCAACGTGAAAGACCGAGCGCCAGTCCTGCTTCACGAAAACCTTTGTGAATAGACAGCACAGCACCACGCGTGATTTCCGCAATGTACGCGCCGGAGTTGATCATGATGGTGACCACCGCCGCAGTAAACGGGTCGATGCGTAAGTCGTTAAACGCCATCGGCAGGGCGAAGTAGATAAACATCACTTGGACGACGATAGGTGTGCCGCGAATCACTTCAATAAAGACTAGCGCGACGTGGTTGGCTATCCAACCGCCAAAGGTGCGTGCAAAACCTGCCGCCAGTCCGATCACCAGGCCGCCAGCCAGACCGAGGATCGAAATCCACAGGGTCATTTTGGCGCCTTCAATCAGAAGCGGAATGGCAGGCCAGATGGCACTCCAGTCAAACTGCATATGTTGTTCCTGTTACCGTGGTGTAAATAATCAAATTCAGGGTAATTAATGGTGTTGGAGCAGGCCTGTGCCCCTCTCCCCTCTCCCCAGAGGGGAGAGGGGACTGTCCGTGCGCTTTACAGGCGTGGTGTTATTATTTCGGTTCAGTACCGAACCACTTTTTGTAGATTTCGTTGTAAGTTCCGTTTTCGCGCAGAGTTTTCAACGCGCCGTTAACTTTGTCACGCAGCTCGTCGCTACCTTTCGGGAAAGCAATACCGTATTGCTGTGCTTCCAGAGAGTCGCCCACCGCTTTAAACTGGCCGTTACCAGCGGTTTTGATGAAGTAAAGAATGTTTGGTGTATCGTGCAGGACGGCGTCTGCGCGGTTAGTACCCAGTTCCATATAGGCGTTATCGATGTTCGGGAACTGTCGCAGATCTTTGGTTTTGATGTTCGTCTTCGCGTAATCAACGGAGCCAGTGCCGCTCTTCACTGCAACCACTTTACCGTCGAGATCTTTCACGCTTTTCACATCGTTGTTGTTCGCTTTCACCATCACTAACAGACCGCTTTTGTAGTAGCCGTCAGAGAAATCGATCGCTTTTTTACGCTCGTCGGTGATAGTGATGCCCGCCAGCGCCAGATCGACGTTTTTGGTTTGCAGCGCCGGAATGATACCGCTGAAATCCATCGGTTTCAGCTCGTAATCCAGCTTCAGTTCTTTGGCGATTGCCGCCCACAGATCGACATCAAAGCCCACGTATTTGTCGCCCTGTTTAAATTCAAACGGAACGAAAGCGGTATCTGTCGCGACAACTAATTTTTTATCTGCGGCATGGGAAGAAACCGCAAAAGCCAGGGTCAGTGCTGCCAGTGAAACTTTTAATACAGACTTCATAGCATTTCCTTTTTTCTATCCACGGGACGATCCCCTGCGTAACATTTACCTATATGAAAAAATCGTGCCAGTTTTGCAACTCGTTGATTTTTCGAGAGGCGATAAAAATGCATTGCACGATTTATGAGGCAACACCGTTAGATTGCACCATTATGGGGCGCCAAAGTGGTGCGCTAAAATAGTGCAGTCAACACAATGATTATTTAGCGTAAATCCTGATGAAAAAACAATCTTTATGTAACGATTGTGTGATGATGTTGATACAAAAAGTTTACTTTATCAGGCTGGAAGGGCAATGGGATGCACTAAAAAAGTGCGTAGAGACAGGGCATCAAAAAAACGGCCCCCTTTCAGGAAGCCGCTTTTATTGTTTGTTAACGTTTTGAACCATCAGCGGTGGTGTTATTCGATGTTAGATTCGATAAACCACAGGAATTTATCCAGGTCGCGGGAGGCGGCGGTCAGGATATCTGCAGTATCATCATCTTTTGCTTCACCAATGGCTTTACGTACATCATTGGCGACAATTGCATAACGATCCGCCAGCTCTTTCAGGTGATCCTGAACGTTGTGGATGTCCAGCGGGTAGCTTTTCAGTGGTGTTTTGCTATTGATAACTTGAGTGGTGCCAAGGGCAACGCCGCCCAGTTGTACCGCGCGTTCAGCCATGGTATCCAGATGATCGATCAGAGCGGTACGGAAGCCATCCAGCATTTCATGTACGGCAATGAAGTTAGCGCCGCGCATATTCCAGTGTGCCTGTTTGGTAATCAACGAAAGATCAATAAACTGGATAACCTGACGATTCAGCAACTCTACTGTCGCTTTTTTCTCGCTGTCAGAGACATCGTTGCGGGTATAAAGCAGATTGGTCGCTTTTGATTTAACTAATTTAGCGGTACTCATAATTTCATATCCTCTTGATGTTATGTCCCAGTAATTAACGAGACTAAGTATAGCACCGGCTATGTGTTCCGCTATTCTGGCTGTTCCTATCACACTAATAGTGGTAACAAACGTAAAAAATAAAACTGCATAAAATACAGTTGGTTATATATTATAGTAAGAATAATTCTTATTTATATATTCACCAGGAATTTTCGGAATAAATATGCTTTTGTATAGTCAGATATATAAGGATGTGGCAGGTGAAATTTAGCGAAATATTCTGCATGGTTATGCATAACCATGCAGAATTGTAAATTTAATTAATATCTATTTCTTCTATTTTGCTCTCTTTGCGTGCTGTCAGCGTGGAACCCATTGAAGCAGCGATGATTGCGCCGAGCGCCAGAATCTGTATTGGCGTCAGCATCTCACCGAGGAAAATCATCCCGGAAATGGCGGCCAGTGCTGGTTCCATGCTCATCAGCGTACCAAATGTCCGCGTCGGCAAACGGGTGAGGGCAATCATCTCCAGCGAGTAGGGCAGAGCGGTCGAGAGAATTGCGACAGCTAAACCTAATGGAACAACCGACCAATGCCAGAGAGCCTCTCCAGCCTGTAACGCACCGATTGGCACGAAAATTAATGCCGCAATCAGCGAACCGATCGCCACCGTCGCAGGGCCGTGTTCAGCACCAGCACGTTGCCCACTTAATATGTAGATAGCCCAACAAGCACCGGCACCGAGCGCCAGCGCACAGCCGGTTAAATCGACATGGGAAACATCTTGCCCCAGCGGCAGCAGGAACCACAGACCGAGCACTGCCAGCAAAACCCAAACGAAATCTACCGGGCGACGATAGGAGAACAGCGCCACCGCCAGTGGCCCGGTGAACTCCAGCGCAACTGCAATTCCCAGAGGTACAGTCTGAATAGAGAGATAAAAGAGATAGTTCATCCCACCCAGAGATACACCGTAAAACAACAGCGGCAACCGTTGTTCTCTGGCAAAACGCAGCCGCCACGGTTTAAAGAAAGCGATAAGAATCAGTGTTCCCAGTGCAAGGCGCAGCGCAGTCACTCCAGGCGCGCCAACCAGTGGAAAAAGTGATTTTGCTAATGAAGCCCCACCCTGAATAGACGCCATGGCAACGAGCAATATGACTATTGGTAACCAGACCGGCATTTTACGTAATGACCCTGGCATCCTTTCTCCCATAAAGTTGTATAGCAAGGTAAAGCGTGGAGTGTACTGGATGTACCAGTGGGTGGTTGAGCATTTGTTGAAAAATTTTTTCCCCGTTTTGGCTAAAATGCGCCAGGATTGATGGATTCATCAGTTTGCTGATTAAGAATAATCTGGATGAGAGAGTGTGAATATATGCGTAATACTTACGCAGTTCACTGAAAAAATGATTTAAATTTAGATGGATAGCGGTGAATGGAAACGTTCTGTTACACGAAATGGCCCGTTAGACATCACAAATCGCCAAGAGTTTCCCATTAATTTTTGATATATTTAAAACTTAGGACTTATTTGAATCACATTTGAGGTGGTTATGAAAAAAATTGCATGTCTTTCAGCACTGGCCGCAGTTCTGGCTTTCACCGCAGGTACTTCTGTAGCTGCGACTTCTACCGTAACTGGTGGTTATGCACAGAGCGACGCTCAGGGCAAAATGAACAAAATGGGCGGTTTCAACCTGAAATACCGCTATGAAGAAGACAACAGCCCGCTGGGTGTGATCGGTTCTTTCACTTACACCGAGAAAAGCCGTACTGCAAGCTCTGGTGACTACAACAAAACCCAGTACTACGGCATCACTGCTGGTCCGGCTTACCGCATTAACGACTGGGCAAGCATCTACGGTGTAGTGGGTGTGGGCTATGGTAAATTCCAGACCACTGAATACCCGACCTACAAACATGACACCAGCGACTACGGCTTCTCCTACGGTGCGGGTCTGCAGTTCAACCCAATCGAAAACGTTGCTCTGGACTTCTCTTACGAGCAGAGCCGTATTCGTAACGTTGACGTAGGCACCTGGATTGCCGGTGTTGGTTACCGCTTCTAATCACTTCGGTGATATAAAAAATCCGCCTCTCGGGGCGGATTTTTTTATCTTAAGATTTGGGATCGAATATATCGGTTCCGAGATGGTTGTAATCAACCTTTTGTAACTGGAAGTTAGTGATGTATATCGGCCCGGCTTTCTTCTCAGAGATAAACGGGTAATTGATGTTGATCTCCTTCGCTTTAATCCCTGTCCATTGAGAGAAAAAACCTAAGAAGTCATTGGCTGAACGGCGGGCTTTAATTATCCGGTGCGCTTTATCGTCGCTGGAAATGACCATAAAAGGCACCTGGAAATTTTGCTGATATTTATCGTCATGAGCCAGATATTGCACTTCTTTACCGCGTTCTTTAAAGGCCAGACCGTGGTCAGAAAAGTAAACCAGCGAGAAACTGCTACCGCTGTTGCGTAACTGGTCATAGAGTTTGCGCAGTAAATCGTCTGTTTGCGTCATGGTGTAGAGATAGCACGACGTCTCTTTCGATTGCACAAAGGTTTCGTATTTGCCTTGTGTCCGGTCGCAGGCC
The DNA here is from genome assembly GCF_002965765.1 of Escherichia sp. MOD1-EC6819. Taxonomy (NCBI): domain Bacteria; kingdom Pseudomonadati; phylum Pseudomonadota; class Gammaproteobacteria; order Enterobacterales; family Enterobacteriaceae; genus Escherichia; species Escherichia sp. MOD1-EC6819. The sequence goes on from NZ_PTRG01000010.1 coordinate 110,292, forward strand.
TGCGGATGTGAGCCCATCAGATGCAAAACAATCAGTTGCGGTTGCGAGTGTTCTTGCGCCAGCACCTGAGCGGTCATGTCCAGTAACGCTTCGTCTTTGGTGTTCTTATCTGCTTCAAAATTACCTTCTTTCAGGAAGTGTACTTCATCTGCACGTTTGGCAATGCTGGCGATGGCGGTATCGTACTCACCAATTTGTCCCTGATTGGAAAACCACCAGGTCTGAAAACCTGCGCGGTTGGCCAGGGTCACAAAGTTATCCTGAAATTGTGGTTTGCCATCGACGACGCGGTTAAGCGTTAAGCCGAGCGATTTTTGCGTGGAGCCGCTGGCGGCAATGTAATCAGCGAAGAGCAGACCGTTAACGCTGCTGGCAAACGGGGTGTTATTCCAGTGACCGCCAAAGGCACCGAGAGCGTCGCGACGTGCGCTTTCACCGATCACCACCACATAGGTCTGATATTTCGGCTTAACGGCAGTAACCGTCCAGGTATCTTTCATCCCGGAAAGTTTTGCCATCCGCTCTTGCTCTTCAATCACCTCGTTATTGTTGACGATGACATCCTTAGCGAAACGAAATACCGGATAGCCAGTATCCTTCAATTTAAATACGCCGCCCCAGGCCAGGTTTTGAACCGGAGCGACAAAAAATGTCGCCACGCTGAATACCAGACACAGGCTGTCGAATTTACTCCAGCGCGTTTTTTCACTCTCTTTTTTTCGCCGGACAGCTATCACGCCGAGCGCAAAAATAAATAAGCCGACCAGGTAGCTGTACCACGGAAAAATCGTCAGGATTTCAGTTGACTCTTCCATATTGGTGGAGTGCAGGGCCAGCAAGGTATTGAAGTTAGGCGCGCCGTAGGCCTGAGCAAAAGGGAAATAACAGGCTGCCACTAATGAACTGACGCCGACCAGGACTTTTTGCACGCGAGGCAATGTCCGCCATAGCAAAAGCAAAATCGCCGTAAACGCGGCGGTGTAGAGAAAACTGAAGGGATAGCCTAAGCCGAGATTAATTAATAGCGACTGTAAAAAGTAGAACGCAGTCCACGGGCTAAATACCCGGCTACGGGTAACAAGCGATTCTTTGAGGGTTAAATTCATATGCCACTATCGTAACAAACGCCATGTGCTTACCCTGGCGTCAAGGGTCAATACCTGCAAGAGTGCGTGAAGAGGGGAAAAGGGTCCGCATCCGCGAGCCGCAATATACGCAGGGCTGCAAGAAGATAGAGCGAGCCGCCGTTCAGGTCAACTACTGACGAACAAATCTTTTGCGAAGAAGATTGCAAATCTGACAAAAAGTGGGGGTTTTCAGGCAGTAAAGATTTATGCCTGCAATAAAGCAGGAGTGAAGCGGCGTACCGCGACGCCGCTATTTATTGGAGGGTTTATCCTGCTGCGGTTTATTGTTGACCATATCGCACAACATCGAGAGCAGCATTAACCGTACTTTAAAGGGAGAATGACTAAACACGCGCATACACCTCTTGAACTCATTCATAAGACCTCCTGACTTGCTAATCCCGTCACTCCTTGAGGGATGATTGCATTACATACAGATATAGCACAGGCTATATTATATAGCTATTGCTAAAACGTTAATTTTTTGTGCCTTCGCAACTCTGGTTTACAATGTGCGCACGAAATAAGAACGCTATATATGTGTCACCATAATGAGGAAGCACAATGAGTCGTCGCGCAGGTACGCCAACAGCAAAAAAAGTGACGCAGTTAGTGAACGTGGAAGAGCACGTTGAAGGGTTTCGCCAGGTAAGAGAAGCGCATCGCCGCGAACTTATTGACGATTATGTTGAGCTGATTTCTGACCTGATAAGAGAAGTAGGGGAAGCCCGTCAGGTGGATATGGCTGCCCGGCTGGGGGTTTCGCAACCGACGGTGGCTAAAATGCTTAAGCGGCTGGCAACCCTGGGGCTGATTGAAATGATCCCGTGGCGTGGCGTGTTTTTAACGGCGGAAGGAGAGAAGCTGGCGCAGGAAAGCCGCGAGCGCCATCAGATAGTCGAAAATTTCTTGTTGGTGTTGGGCGTCAGCCCGGAAATTGCCCGTCGCGACGCGGAAGGCATGGAACACCATGTCAGTGAAGAGACGCTGGACGCCTTTCGTTTGTTTACCCAGAAACACGGTGCCAAATGAGCCTGCCTTTTTTACGCACGCTGCAAGGCGATCGCTTTTTTCAGTTATTAATTCTCGTTGGTATCGGATTAAGTTTTTTTGTTCCCTTTGCGCCGAAATCCTGGCCTGGCGCTATCGACTGGCACACCATCATTACCTTAAGTGGCCTGATGCTGCTGACCAAAGGTGTTGAATTAAGCGGTTATTTTGATGTGCTTGGGCGCAAAATGGTGCGCCGTTTTGCTACTGAGCGTCGGCTGGCGATGTTTATGGTGCTGGCGGCGGCGCTGCTTTCTACCTTTCTGACCAACGATGTCGCGTTGTTTATTGTTGTCCCGCTGACCATCACGCTGAAAAGACTGTGTGAGATCCCGGTTAATCGGCTGATTATTTTTGAGGCACTGGCAGTGAATGCTGGATCGCTGCTGACGCCGATTGGTAATCCGCAAAATATCCTTATCTGGGGACGTTCGGGTCTTTCGTTTGCCGGTTTTATTGCACAGATGGCACCGTTGGCTGGCGCAATGATGCTGACATTGCTGCTGCTGTGCTGGTGTTGTTTCCCTGGAAAGGCGCTGCAATATCATACGGGGACGCAAACGCCGGAGTGGAAACCACGGCTGGTGTGGAGTTGTCTGGGACTGTATATCGTCTTCCTTACGGCGCTGGAGTTGAAACAAGAGCTGTGGGGGCTGGTGATTGTGGCAGTGGGGTTTACGCTGCTGGCGCGTCGCGTGGTGCTGAGTGTGGACTGGACGTTGCTGCTGGTGTTTATGGCGATGTTTATCGACGTCCATTTACTGACCCAGCTTCCGGCGTTGCAAGGCGTGTTGAGTAACGTGAGTCATTTATCCGAACCCGGATTATGGTTAACGGCGATTGGTTTATCGCAGGTGATCAGTAACGTGCCGAGCACGATTTTGCTGCTCAATTATGTACCACCGTCTTTATTACTGGCATGGGCGGTAAACGTAGGTGGTTTTGGCTTATTACCCGGATCGCTGGCAAATTTGATTGCGCTACGGATGGCGAACGATCGCCGGATCTGGTGGCGTTTCCATCTCTATTCGATACCGATGCTGTTGTGGGCGGCGCTGGTAGGATACGTTTTGTTAGTTATGTTCCCGGCAGTGTAAGAGCCGACAAATAAAAAAGGCGGATTATGAGTCCGCCTTTGCTTTAAGTTTTAAAGATTAATTCAGACGAACCGGCATCCCGGAACGGTTTTGAATAGCCTGATCCAGAACAGCCTGATCGACATCCGGCTGACCAGTCACTGTCTGCACGCTCTTGGTTAGCGTAATTGGCACAATTTCCTGACCTTCAAATTGGGCTTCGGTGGTAGACAGCGGGTTATGGACTTCAATATAACGGCTGCCGTCCGGCTCGGTGGTCGCTTTTACCGGCTCATCAATAAACTGTACGCGAGTACCGACCGGCACTTTCTCGAACAGGAATTTGATGTCTTCGTTACGCAGGCGCACACAACCGTGGCTTACGCGCAGGCCGATACCAAAGTTGGCGTTGGTGCCGTGGATAGCGTACAGGCGACCGATATACAGTGCGTACAGCCCCATCGGGTTATCCGGGCCAGCCGGAACGACAGCCGGAAGCGGTTCGCCCGCAGCGCGGTATTCTGCATGCATTTTAGCGGTCGGCGTCCAGGTCGGGCCTGCTTTCTTACGCTCTACTTTGGTGGTCCAGTTGATAGGTGTGTCTTTGCCTAACTGACCAATGCCGATCGGCAGTACGATAACGGTGTTAGTTCCTTTCGGATAGTAATACAGACGCATCTCTGCGCTGTTAATCACAATGCCTTCATGAACAGTGTCCGGCAGGATCAGTTGCTGCGGAATATTCAGTACGGTGCCGCCTTTCGGCAGGAAGGTATCCACACCAGGGTTCGCTTCCATCATATTGGAAAGCCCCATCTGATACTCCGCCGCAAAGTACTCCAGCGGCTGAGTGTTACCTTCAGGGATAGTGATCACCTGATTCTGACCAACCAGGCGACTCCCGTCGGTTGGCAGAGGATAAGTTACCGCTGAAGCGGTACTGCAAAAGCCGACAACAGCGAAGGCCGCTGCGAATAACGTTTTCAATTTCATATTCATGTTAAGCGAGATTTCGTGCCTGGCAGGCCATTAGGTTGAGAATATTAGAGTATTGGAAGCGCATTATATGTTCATTCCAGCTAACAGTGAAATCAGATGTGTACTAAATCACATTTTTTGCCTTTGGGAAGAGTGTAGACCTTAAGCGGGGGACGGGATCTTCTTTCAGACTTATGGCATAATGCGCGGTTTGTCATATCTCTTTTCAGGATACGCCTGTGTTAGTTTCCAGTAACGTCACCATGCAGTTCGGCAGTAAGCCGTTGTTTGAAAACATTTCCGTCAAATTTGGCGGCGGCAACCGTTACGGCCTGATTGGCGCGAACGGTAGTGGTAAATCCACCTTTATGAAGATCCTCGGCGGCGACTTAGAGCCGACGCTGGGTAACGTTTCCCTCGATCCCAACGAGCGCATTGGTAAGCTACGTCAGGATCAATTTGCCTTTGAAGAGTTCACCGTGCTGGATACGGTGATCATGGGGCATAAAGAGTTGTGGGAAGTGAAGCAGGAGCGCGACCGCATCTATGCTTTGCCGGAAATGAGCGAAGAAGATGGCTATAAAGTTGCCGATCTGGAAGTGAAATACGGCGAAATGGACGGTTACTCTGCGGAAGCGCGCGCCGGTGAGCTGTTGCTTGGTGTGGGAATTCCAGTGGAACAACACTACGGCCCGATGAGTGAAGTTGCTCCTGGCTGGAAGCTGCGTGTGCTGCTGGCGCAGGCGCTGTTTGCTGATCCAGACATTCTCTTGCTCGACGAACCAACCAACAACCTGGACATCGATACCATTCGCTGGCTGGAGCAGGTGCTGAACGAGCGTGACAGTACCATGATCATCATCTCGCACGACCGTCACTTCCTTAATATGGTTTGTACCCACATGGCGGATCTGGATTACGGCGAGCTGCGCGTTTATCCGGGCAACTACGATGAGTACATGACGGCGGCGACCCAGGCGCGTGAGCGTCTGCTGGCTGATAACGCCAAGAAGAAAGCGCAGATTGCTGAGCTGCAATCTTTCGTTAGCCGCTTTAGCGCCAATGCCTCGAAATCTCGCCAGGCAACTTCGCGCGCGCGCCAGATTGATAAAATCAAACTGGAAGAGGTGAAAGCCTCCAGCCGTCAGAACCCGTTCATCCGTTTCGAGCAGGATAAGAAACTGTTCCGTAACGCGCTGGAAGTGGAAGGGCTGACCAAGGGGTTTGATAACGGTCCACTGTTTAAAAATCTCAACCTGCTGCTGGAAGTGGGTGAAAAGCTGGCGGTACTCGGCACCAACGGCGTCGGTAAATCGACTTTGCTGAAAACGCTGGTGGGTGATCTGGAACCGGATAGTGGCACCGTAAAATGGTCAGAGAACGCGCGCATTGGTTACTACGCGCAGGATCACGAATATGAGTTCGATAATGACCTGACCGTGTTTGAATGGATGAGTCAGTGGAAGCAGGAAGGCGATGACGAGCAGGCGGTACGCAGCATTCTCGGTCGTTTGTTGTTCAGCCAGGACGACATCAAAAAGCCTGCTAAAGTGCTTTCCGGTGGTGAAAAAGGCCGTATGCTGTTTGGTAAGTTAATGATGCAGAAACCGAACATTCTGATCATGGACGAACCGACCAACCACCTGGACATGGAATCCATCGAGTCGCTTAACATGGCGCTGGAACTGTATCAGGGCACGCTGATTTTTGTTTCTCACGACCGTGAGTTTGTAAGCTCCCTGGCGACCCGTATTCTGGAAATCACGCCGGAACGCGTGATTGACTTTAGCGGTAATTACGAAGATTACCTGCGTAGTAAAGGAATCGAGTAAGTTATAGTCAGTAGCCCTGGTTATGTCAGGGCTACTGATGACAAATACAAGATTGCTATCAGGCCTACGCAGTACCTGCAATATATTGAATCTTCAGGACTTTGTAGGCAGGATAAGGCGTTAACGCCGCATCCGGCATGAACAAAGCGCACTTTGTCAGCAATCTGAGCAACATCGAACCTTCTTTCTTAACCTCACATCAATTCACTTCCACTAATCCATAACTTCTCAAACATCCATGCCCAGCGCGCGTTTACCGTGAACGTTCAGATCTTCCAGTGTAAATCGGCCTTGCCAGTTTGTTTCATAATCTTCCCGTGGGAAGTCTCCCGGCGATGCACCTTTTTCCAGTGCTTTCCTGACCTTGTGCGCATAAACCCGGTTTTTCTCGCACATCGGCGCGGCAGGAATATACATCACATTCCCCCAGCCCTGTTGATTGTCTACCGGTGCGACACAGTGGATCACATCGCAGTGCCACCAGACAGAATCCCCCGCTGTTATTGCCGGAATTGACGTTAGTGCTTTCATCAATAAGGGATGCCATTTCTCTGAAACAGGCAGAACTTTACCAGGCGCAACACCGCACAGCTCGTCGTCCGGTACGTCATCCAGCAACGGACGCAGCAGAACGTATGCCATCGCTTCCGGGATCGGCACCACGTGTAACAATCCCTGGCCTGGTAACATATCGGAAAGTGCCGTCCAGCCCTGGAACGTGCGGAACACCGAACATTTGGTGGTGTTATCGACGGTGTATTCTTCTACTTCGGTACGGTGTGCGGCATCCCACGGATCGTAATCATCAAAATTACCGTTGAAAACATGGGCAAAAACGCGCTGATAAGCAGGTAATAACCAGCGTTCCAGTGCGCCAGAATCAGTGTGTGCCCCCAGACCTTTGGACGTCGTGCCCGGTGGGCGGCGGCGGATCCTGTCTGGATAGATCACGCTGACATCGGGATCAAACCATTGTTTGCCGTTGCTTTCAGACTTCCACAGACGGTTAAGGAAAGATTGCACCGCAGCCATATTGTCGCTCTGCCGCGCCTGCATCTGTGGCTGTGACCAGTAAATGGGATAGATTTCGGGGCGAGACGCCTCCAGCGAGCCGAAAAAGCTGTCACCGGGACCTTTATACACATCATCAAAGTGATTGGCATCAAGGTAGTTGAGCATTGCGCGATCCCACGCCAGCGCCTGCTCGCGGGGGAAATTGCCTTTTATTACCGCGCAACCGCGACGTTTTATCTCATTGCGCGTGGCTTCACTCACTGTACCTGCTGCAATGTCGCTATAAGGAACTTCCGGCCAAACCGGCAATCCTTGCGCTTTCAGTGCGTCTATTTCTGCTACACGCGCTTCGATTTTTGCAGAGAGTTTTTCGAAGACCTGTTGTACATCGCCGATCTGTTGTCGCAGCTTCGCTTTCATTTCACGGATAGCCGTTTTCGCATCTGTTGGCAGCGTCTCATAGGTAAAAGTCATATCAACCTCGCAACTTTCGTTCGAAAGTAAAAATAGTTACGATTGATACTTTAAGTTAAAAATAAGTTAACGCAAGATAAAAATCTTGAGTCAGTACACAAAGTGAGCAAAAAAGAGAGATGCCGGAACGGTCGCTCCGGCCGGGAGAAGATTACTTATTGAAAGGAGCGGAGCTATCCAGCACCGCCTGAATCACATTCAGCGCGCCTTCATGATTATTATCATCGGTAGCGTAACGGGCGATTTGTTTAATGTTTTCCGCAGCATTGCCCATCGCAAAGGAATAATGCGCCATTTTAAGCATCTCTGCGTCGTTACCGCTGTCGCCAATCGCTACCACATTTTGCGGCGATAGACCCCAGCGTTTTAACAACCGCGAAATACCATTTGCTTTATGCAGGCCGGGAATAATCAGGTCGATAAAACCCGCGCCACTGGTGACAGGTTTCATAATGCCATCGAGCGCAACGTGCAGTTTGTCGACAACCAGCGGGATTTGTTCATCCGGCAGGTTGAGCGAAAACTTGAAAAGCACGTCATCAATCTCCTGGTAATCCTTCACAGGTTTCAGCCGATGGTAGTGTTTTTCCATCAGTGCGACGAATGCTTCCGGCGCATTTTCACTGATGTATGCGCTTTGCAGACCACAGGCGACAAAATTGAGTTGTTTATCTTTCAGCAGTTCCCCAATGACAATCCTGGATTCATGCCGGGTCAGTTCGCCGTGGAACAACTGCTTGCCATGTTCGTAGACCAGCGCGCCGTTTTCCGCGACAAAAGAGATCTCATCTTTTAGCTCAGGAAAGAAGGAAATAAGCTGGTAATACTGGTTACCACTGGCGACAACGAACTCAATATCGCGCTTTTTCAGTTCCTGATACTGCGCCATAAAACGTGACTGGTTGTACATTTTGGCGTCGTTAAGAAAAGTACCGTCCATATCGCAAACGATAACTTTTACAGTCATAAAAGTGCTCCCGGCAATGAATGCAAACGCCACAGTGTAATGACAATGTGATGCGGAGCACAAACTAATTTCGAATGAAAGCGAGAGTAAAATTGATTTCGTGAATGTTTTAGCCCGGCGGTGACGCCGGGCTGAGGGGATTACAGCATGTGTTCGGTGCGGGCGATGATATCGTCCTGAGCGTCTGGAGAGAGCGCGGTGAAGAAGGCGGAATAGCCCGCTACGCGCACGACCAGATCCCGGTACTGATCCGGATGTTTTTTCGCTTCCAGCAGCGTTTCGCGGGAAACGATGTTGTACTGAATATGCCAGCCTTTATGCACTTCGAAGAAGGTACGCAGCAGGATCATCAGTTTCTGCTTGTCAGATTCGTTCTCCAGCGTCGCCGGGTTTAGTTTCTGGTTGAGCAATACACCGCCGAGAATCGCTGCGGTAGGCAGTTTACCCACCGAGCCAATGACCGCCGTTGGGCCGAGATGGTCAGTACCGGAAGCCGGGCTTGCGCCTTCCGCCAGCGGGGTATGTGCTTTACGTCCGTCCGGCGTTGCCATTGTTTGCGCGCCAAACGGTACGTTAGCGGAGATAGACGACGTACCTGCGTAATAGTTGCCGCCAACCGGACCACGACCGTAGCGCGGGTTGTGGAACTGCTTCAGTTCGTCAATATAGGTCTGATAGGCGCGAGCCAGCAGCGTATCGACGCTATCATCGTCGTTGCCATACTTCGGCGCGCCGTTAATCAGACGCTGACGCAACTGCTCATGAGTCAGGCCATCGAAGTCATCCGCCAGCGCGGCAGCCAGTTGTTGTTGACCAATCGCGCCCTGTTCAAATACCAGTTTCTTCACTGCCGCCAGGCTGTTGCCGAGGTTGGCAATGCCCACCTGCAGGCCAGAAACCCAGTCATATTTCGCGCCGCCTTGCTTGATACTTTTCGCTCGCTCAATGCAGTCATCCACCAGCGCCGAGCAGAGAATATCGTGCACGTTCTCTTCCAGCATGGTGTCGACCACATATTCGATTTCGATCGATTTGCGGGTGTAGTAACGGATTTGCGTATCCCACGCGTCCATTACTTCATCGAAGTTGTTGAAGTTACCCGCTGACAACGCTTTTTCTTGCGGCAGGAACACGTTGCCGCTGGTGGCATCACGACCGCCTTCCAGCGCCGCCAGCATCACGCGGGCGAAGTTGATAAAGCTCATGCCGGTGCAGCGATAGCCCCATTTGCCGCCGACGGCGGTTTCGATACAACCAATCGCTGCGTAGTCGTAAGCGTCCTGCGGTTCAATACCGAGTTTAATAAATTCCGGGATCACGATTTCGTCGTTGTTGAACGCTGGCATCCCGAAGCCGCAGCGGATCACCTGTACGCAGGCGTCGAGGAAATCGTTACTCATTCCCGCATGGTAACGCACGCTGAGGTTAGGCTGAGTGGAGCGCAGACGACCGCAGGATTCCAGGATCGCGTAAGAGAGCGGATTCACTGCGTCCATCGGCTGACCATCAACCAGATTTTGCCCGCCAATGGTGACGTTCTGATACAGCGGACTTCCCGCAGAGGCTTTCGAGTGCGAGCCTGAGCGGATCTTGTTCACCTCAAGCAGTTTCAGCCAGCAGCTATGCAGCATCTCGATGGCGTGTTCGCGATCCAGCGTCTGGTTCAGTTCAACGTCGCGGCGATAGTACGGATAGAGATACTGGTCCATACGACCAAACGACACCGAGTGACCGTTAGATTCGATCTGTAAAATCAACTGGATGAAGTAGCACAGTTGCAGCGCCTGCCAGAACGTCTGCGGCGGCTGGTGGGCGATAAGGTCGCAATTTTCTGCCATTGCCAGCAGTTCATCGCGACGGCTTTCGCGGGTTTCGGTGGCTGCCATTTCACGCGCCAGGGCAGCGAAACGTTCAATATGTTCACTGACTGCAACCAGCACGATATCAATCGCTTTCAGGAACTGCTCGCCGTGCAAATCTTCCAGCACAGTCAGGTTGATACGCGAGCGACGCTCCGCCACTTTCTCGCGCAGACCATCAAGCCCTTTTTCCAGCAGCAGCGGGAAATTGACCGCCAGGTGTGCATCGCCGGAGGTCATATTGCCTTCTGCTTTGATAATACCGGTCGCCAGCAGGCCTTTTTGCTCATCGGTAAACATGCCGTAGCAGCGATCCTGTACGGTCTGACCGCGCCACCACGGGCACACTTCATGCAGAACGCGTTTGTTCTCTTCGCTCACCGCAAAACCCGCGCCGGGACGATCGGCCAGATCATCAATCTCTTTTTCGATCCACGACACGGTATATTCCGGGAAGATTGGCGCGGCGCGAACTTCGCTTGCCTGGTTGCCGATGATCAACTCATCGTGTTTGATCCAGATGGTGCGATTCGCCAGGTGATGCGCCAGCGCCAGCGCGCGACGAACCGGGATCGGCTTATCGAGATGTTGTTGATACATCTCGGTATAGTGCTGTGCGCGCTCGGTACAGACCGGCGGTTTCACAATATGCACCAGCGCATTTTTGTGCGCTTTAATGCGGTCGCTGAGCGTGTCCAGTTTCAGTGTTGTCATGGTTGTTATCCTCGTAAAGTCGCGGTTAACCCTTTCTGGCAGGCATACTGCTGGGCAAAGTCGAGCAGTTCTGGCGCATCAAGCGGTTTTTCCGGGGCGTCATAGGGCAGATTAAGTAAGTGATATTTGTTGATGCCCAGCGTGTGGTAGGGCAGGAAATGAATTTCGCCAACGTGCAGCTCGTCGGCGGCAAAATCGGTAATGGCTTTTACAGAGGTTTCGTCAGCATTAAAGCCCTGAATCAGCGGCACGCGGATAATGATTTTTTTCCCCGCTGCGGCGAGTTTTTTCAGGTTATCCAGCACTCTGGCGGCGTTACCGTCGGTCCACTGTTTAAACGGCACGTCGGCGACGTGTTTTAAATCGGCAAGAAACAGATCGATATAGGGCAGAGAAGGGGCGATATATTTCCACGGCACATGCAGGCAGGTTTCTACCGCAGTATGAATGCCGGCCTCGTGGCTGGCTTGCAGTAGCGCCGTCGCCATTTCCGGCTGCATAAAGGGTTCACCGCCAGAAAGCGTTAAGCCGCCGCCGCTGCGATCGTAAAACGGTTTATCGCGCAAAACGGTCGCCATGATCTCCTCAACGCTTTTCACTTCACCACACACGGTTAACGCCTGTGTCGGGCAGCAGTTGGTTAACGCCGTCAGATGCTCCGGGGTTAACTTTTCCCGATGAATAAGCAGGCCATTCAGCGTGCGCTCAATCACTTCCGGCACGGCCTTAGCACATAGCTCGCAGCCCTCCAGGCACAGACGTGCGTCATACAGTAGATCCTGCGTGCGGGCGCGGCTTTCAGGATTCTGACACCAGCGACAACCCAGCGAGCAACCTTTCAGAAAAACCACTGTGCGAATGCCGGGGCCATCGTGGGTCGAGTAGCGTTGAATATTGAAAATCATAGATGCCTCTCTGTTTCGTTCAAACATTAAATTACTTTCGAATGAAAGTTATGTTGATGTGCGTCAACTGTTCAGAGAGTTTTCTCGTGGTAGTCTGGTTTCAGACAAAAAGTACATTTTGAGGATGGTTATGGAACTGTATCTGGATACTTCAGACGTTGTTGCGGTGAAGGCGCTGTCACGTATTTTTCCGCTGGCGGGTGTGACCACTAACCCAAGCATTATCGCAGCGGGTAAAAAACCGCTGGACGTTGTGCTTCCGCAACTTCACGAGGCGATGGGCGGTCAGGGGCGTCTGTTTGCCCAGGTAATGGCTACCACTGCTGAAGGGATGGTGAATGACGCACGTAAATTGCGTTCTATTATTGCGGATATCGTGGTGAAAGTCCCGGTGACCGCCGAGGGGCTGGCAGCTATTAAGATGTTAAAAGCGGAAGGGATCCCGACGCTGGGCACGGCGGTGTATGGCGCGGCACAAGGGCTGTTGTCGGCGCTGGCGGGCGCGGAATATGTTGCGCCTTATGTCAACCGTATTGATGCTCAGGGTGGTAGCGGTATTCAAACCGTGACCGATTTGCATCAGTTACTGAAAATGCATGCGCCACAGGCGAAAGTGTTAGCCGCGAGTTTCAAAACCCCGCGTCAGGCGCTGGACTGCTTACTGGCAGGATGTGAATCCATCACCCTGCCGCTGGATGTGGCACAACAGATGATTAGCTATCCGGCGGTTGACGCTGCCGTAGCGAAGTTTGAGCAGGACTGGCAGGGAGCGTTTGGCAGAACGTCGATTTAACCGGACGTTCTGCATCCTCATAAATTGCTGATGACGTGGCGGAGTGCACCGATGCCTGGCGCGTCTTATCAGGCCTGGAGGCGACAATTACTGCCCGCAAACCTCACATCCCGGATTGCGCATCAGTTTCATTTCGCGGAACTGACAGGTCATCGCATCGTACATAACGATTTTTCCGCTGGCAGGTTTCCCATAGCCTGCCAGCAGTTTGATCGCTTCCATTGCCTGCAACGAACCAATTACGCCAATCAATGGCGCCATCACGCCTGCTTCCACGCAGGTTAACGCGTTTTCGCCAAACAAACGGCTAAGGCAGCGGTAGCAAGGCTCGCCGTCCTGATAAGTAAAGACGGTGATTTGACCTTCCATACGAATTGCCGCGCCGGAAACCAGCGGCACCTTCGCGGCAAAACAGCCTGCGTTCAGTTGATTACGTACCGCAACGTTATCCGTACAGTCGAGCACCAGATCGTGTTTAGCAATCAACGCAGCAAGCTCAGCATCATTAAGTAACGCATTCACTGGTGTAATTGCGATATGTGGATTGATCCGTGCCAGTGCATCACGGGCAGATTCAACCTTCGGTTGCCCGACCGTAGCGTCACTGTGTAGCGTCTGGCGTTGCAGATTCGAGAGCGAAACCGTGTCGAAGTCGAGCAGCGTCAGGTTGCCGACACCGGCGCTTGCCAGATACTGCGAGGCTGCGCAACCGAGTCCACCGAGGCCGACGACCAGCACGCGAGAATCTTTCAACGCTTCCTGGCCGTCAAAATCAAAACCACGCAGGATGATTTGCCGGTTGTAGCGCAGCATCTCCTGATCGCTGAGTTCCGCCATTACAGGCCTCCGAACAACGCGTTAAACGGCTCGACTTCCACCCATTCGCCCGCTTCAACATTGCCGCGATCGCGTTCCAGCACGATAAAGCAGTTGCCGAGGCTAAAAGAGCTAAATATATGGGAACCCTGATGTCCGGTGGTCATCACTTCCAGTTCGCCGTCGGCATTGCGTTGCAGCACACCACGCTGGAAATCAAGACGACCAGGCGTTTTCTTGAGGCGAGAAGCCGTGCGTACACGTTGGCGCGTAGGCAGGCCGCTGGCGGTGTTGCCGCTTAATTTTGCCAGTAACGGCTGTACCAGTTGGTAGAATGTCAGCGTTGCTGAAACCGGATTACCCGGCAGGCCGCAGAACCAGCTATTGCCGAGTTTACCGAACGCGAACGGTTTACCCGGTTTAATCGCCAGCTTCCAGAAGGCGATTTCGCCCAGCTCTTCGAGAATGGTTTTGGTGTAATCTGCTTCACCAACCGAAACACCGCCAGAACTGATCACTACATCCGCCTGACTGTCGGCTTCAATAAATGCTGTGCGCAAGGCGTGGGGATCGTCGCGGATAATCCCTAAGTTGATCACCTCGCAACCCAGTTGTTCTAACATCAGGTGTACGGCGAGACGGTTGGTATCGTAGATTTGACCGTCGCCCAGCGGCTGGCCTGGCAACTGTAACTCATCACCGGTGGAAAACAGCGCCACACGCACTTTGCGAATCACCGGAACGTCGGCAATTCCCAGTGAAGCAATCACCGGCAGCTCTGCGGTAGTCAGGCGAGTCCCCGCCGGGAAAACAACCGCACCCGCAGAGATATCTTCACCGCGACGACGAATATTTTGCCCGCTACGCACTTCAGCGGTAAAACGCACTCCTGCATCCGTTTGTTCGGTCTGTTCCTGCATCACCACCGCTTCACAGCCTTCCGGCACCGGAGCACCGGTCATAATGCGAATACAGGTGCCAGCAGGCCATTCACCATGATACGGCTGCCCGGCAAACGATTTGCCAGCAACGGGCAGCGGTTGCCCGGAGGCGATATCGGCTAAACGAACCGCGTAGCCGTCCATTGCCGAGTTATCAAACCCAGGGACATCGAGCGGCGAAACCACATCGCTCGCCAGAATACGCCCAAAACACTGAACCAGTGGCAGCGTTTCCTGAGCAGTCAAAGGGGTAACGCGAGAAAGCATCTCATTAAGCGCGGTGTCGAGCGACATCAAACCGGTGGTAAATTCCATGAAAACACTCCTGCGGGGCAAAATCGAATCCGCCTATTATGTCAGAAAAACGCCACGGACTGTATGCCACCTCGGTCGTAGAGCGGGCTCCTGCCTTTACATGCCATATACATCTTTCTATATTCAAAAATTGAATGAATAATTCATAAAAATTCTGATATTTATAGCAAAGTGGCGAGCCACCCTTAATGGACGAATACTATGGGCAAAGCAGTCATTGCAATTCACGGCGGCGCAGGCGCAATTAGCCGCGCACAGATGAGTCTGCAACAGGAATTACGCTACATTGAGGCACTGTCTGCCATTGTTGAAACCGGACAGAAAATGCTCGAAGCGGGCGCAAGTGCGCTGGATGCAGTGACGGAAGCCGTGCGCTTGCTGGAAGAGTGCCCACTGTTTAACGCCGGAATTGGCGCTGTCTTTACGCGTGATGAAACCCATGAACTCGACGCCTGCGTGATGGATGGCAATACCCTGAAAGCCGGTGCAGTGGCGGGCGTCAGTCATCTGCGTAATCCGGTTCTTGCCGCCCGTCTGGTGATGGAACAAAGCCCGCATGTGATGATGATAGGTGATGGCGCAGAAAATTTTGCTTTTGCTCATGGCATGGAGCGCGTCTCGCCGGAGATTTTCTCCACGCCTTTGCGTTATGAACAATTACTGGCGGCGCGTGAGGAAGGGGAAACGCTCCTCGACCATAGTGGCGCTCCGTTGGATGAAAAACAGAAAATGGGCACTGTGGGAGCCGTGGCGTTGGATCTCCATGGCAATCTGGCGGCTGCCACGTCCACGGGGGGAATGACCAATAAATTACCTGGTCGGGTCGGCGACAGCCCGCTGGTTGGCGCCGGGTGCTACGCCAATAACGCCAGCGTGGCAGTTTCTTGTACCGGCACGGGCGAAGTCTTCATTCGCGCGCTGGCGGCGTATGACATCGCCGCGTTGATGGATTACGGCGGCTTAAGCCTCGCACAAGCCTGCGAGCGGGTAGTGATGGAAAAACTCCCTGCGCTTGGCGGCAGTGGCGGACTAATCGCTATCGATCATGAAGGCAACGTCGCGCTACCTTTTAACACCGAGGGAATGTATCGCGCCTGGGGCTACGCAGGCGATACGCCAACCACCGGTATCTATCGTGAAAAAGGGGACACCGTTGCCACACAGTGATGAGCTTGAAGCCGATGATGTGCTGGCTGTTGATAATCTCAATATTGCCTTTATGCAGGACCAGCAGAAAGTGGCTGCGGTTCGCGGTCTCTCTTTTAGCCTGCGACGTGGTGAGACGCTGGCAATTGTTGGAGAGTCCGGTTCCGGCAAGTCAGTCACAGCACTGGCGTTGATGCGTCTGTTAGAACAGGCGGGGGGGCTGGTGCAGTGTGACAAAATGTTGTTGCGGCGGCGCAGTCGTGAGGTGATTGAGCTTAGTGAGCAGAGCTCCCGGCAAATGCAGCATATACGCGGTGCGGATATAGCGATGATTTTCCAGGAGCCAATGACGTCGCTAAATCCGGTATTTACCGTGGGCGAACAGATTGCCGAGTCTATCCGTCTGCATCAGAACGCCAGTCGTGAAGAAGCGATGTCGGAGGCGAAACGGATGCTGGATCAGGTTCGCATCCCGGAAGCACAAACCATTCTTTCGCGTTATCCGCATCAACTCTCCGGTGGGATGCGTCAGCGGGTGATGATTGCCATGGCGCTGTCATGTCGCCCGGCGGTGCTGATTGCCGATGAGCCGACGACTGCACTGGACGTCACCATTCAGGCGCAGATCCTGCAATTAATCAAAGTGTTGCAAAAAGAGATGTCGATGGGCGTCATCTTTATCACTCACGACATGGGCGTGGTGGCGGAGATTGCCGATCGGGTACTGGTGATGTATCAGGGCGAGGCGGTGGAAACGGGCAGCGTCGAACAGATTTTTCATGCGCCACAGCATCCTTATACCCGTGCGCTATTGGCTGCTGTTCCGCAGCTTGGCGCGATGAGAGGGCAAGATTATCCCCGACGTTTCCCGTTGATATCGCTTGAACATCCGACTCAACAGGAACGCCCTGTCGAGCAGAAAACGGTGGTTGATGGCGAACCTGTTTTACAGGTGCGTAATCTGGTCACCCGTTTCCCTTTGCGTAGTGGGTTGTTGAATCGCGTAACGCGGGAAGTGCACGCCGTTGAAAAGGTTAGTTTTGATCTCTGGCCGGGTGAAACGTTGTCGCTGGTGGGGGAGTCTGGCAGTGGTAAATCCACCACCGGACGGGCGTTGTTGCGCCTGGTTGAAAGTCAGGGCGGAGAAATTATCTTCAACGGCCAGCGAATCGATACTCTGTCACCCGGCAAACTTCAGGCATTGCGCCGCGATATTCAGTTTATTTTTCAGGATCCTTACGCCTCACTGGATCCACGCCAGACGATCGGTGATTCGATTATCGAACCGCTACGTGTTCATGGATTATTGCAGGGTAATGAAGCCGCTGCACGCGTTGCGTGGCTACTGGAACGCGTTGGTCTGTTACCCGAACATGCGTGGCGCTACCCGCATGAGTTTTCCGGCGGCCAGCGTCAGCGTATCTGTATTGCCCGTGCGCTGGCGTTGAATCCCAAAGTCATTATTGCCGATGAAGCCGTGTCGGCGCTGGATGTTTCTATTCGCGGGCAGATTATCAACTTGTTGCTCGATCTCCAGCGTGATTTCGGCATTGCATATCTGTTTATCTCTCACGATATGGCGGTCGTGGAGCGGATCAGCCATCGTGTAGCGGTGATGTATCTTGGACAAATTGTCGAAATAGGCCCCCGGCGCGCGGTCTTTGAAAATCCACAGCACCCTTATACGCGTAAATTACTGGCGGCAGTTCCGGTTGCTGAACCGTCCCGGCTGCGACCACAGCGCGTACTGCTATCGGACGATCTTCCCAGCAATATTCATCAGCGTGGCGAAGAGGTTGCAGCCGTCTCGTTGCAATGCGTCGGGCCGGGGCATTACGTCGCACAACCACAATCAGAATACGCATTCATGCGTAGATAACATTCAGGCGGAGAATCAAATGGCAAGAGCTGTACACCGTAGTGGGTTAGTGGCGCTGGGTATTGTCACAGCGTTGATGGCATCTTGTGCATTCGCTGCCAAAGATGTGGTTGTGGCGGTGGGATCGAACTTCACCACCCTCGACCCGTATGACGCGAATGACACGTTGTCACAGGCCGTGGCGAAATCGTTTTACCAGGGGCTGTTCGGTCTGGATAAAGAGATGAAGCTGAAAAATGTGCTGGCGGCGAGTTATACCGTCTCCGGTGACGGCCTCACTTACACCGTGAAATTGCGTGAAGGGATTAAGTTCCAGGATGGCACCGACTTCAACGCGGCGGCGGTAAAAGCGAATCTGGATCGGGCCAGTGACCCAGCGAATCATCTTAAACGCTATAACTTGTATAAGAATATTGCCAAAACTGAAGCGGTCGATCCGACAACGGTGAAGATTACGCTTAAACAGCCGTTCTCCGCGTTTATAAATATTCTTGCCCATCCGGCGACAGCGATGATTTCTCCGGCGGCGCTGGAAAAATATGGCAAAGAGATTGGTTTTCATCCGGTGGGAACCGGGCCGTATGAACTGGACACCTGGAATCAGACCGATTTTGTGAAGGTCAAAAAATTCACCGGTTACTGGCAGTCAGGACTGCCCAAACTGGACAGCATTACCTGGCGTCCGGTGGCGGATAACAACACTCGCGCGGCAATGTTGCAAACCGGTGAAGCGCAGTTTGCTTTCCCCATTCCCTACGAGCAGGCCGCGCTGCTGGAGAAAAACAAAAATATCGAGCTGATGGCCAGCCCGTCGATTATGCAGCGTTATATCAGTATGAATGTGACGCAAAAGCCGTTTGATAACCCGAAGGTACGGGAGGCGCTGAATTATGCCATCAACCGTCCGGCGCTGGTGAAAGTCGCGTTTGCGGGATATGCAACGCCCGCCACTGGCGTGGTGCCGCCGAGTATCGCCTACGCGCAAAGTTACCAACCGTGGCCTTACGATCCGGCAAAAGCGCGCGAATTACTTAAAGAGGCGGGATATCCCAACGGTTTCAGTACCACGCTGTGGTCGTCACATAACCACAGCACCGCGCAGAAAGTGCTGCAATTTACCCAGCAGCAGTTAGCGCAGGTAGGAATTAAAGCCCAGGTGACGGCGATGGATGCCGGACAGCGGGCGGCAGAAGTAGAAGGTAAAGGGCAAAAAGAGAGCGGCGTGCGACTGTTCTACACCGGCTGGTCGGCATCGACCGGCGAAGCTGACTGGGCGTTATCGCCGCTGTTTGCGTCACAGAACTGGCCACCGACGCTGTTTAATACTGCGTTTTACAGTAATAAACAGGTGGATGATTTCCTGGCTCAGGCACTGAAAACTAACGATCCGGCGGAAAAGACCCGCTTATATAAGGCGGCGCAGGATATCATCTGGCAAGAGTCGCCGTGGATCCCGCTGGTGGTCGAAAAACTGGTGTCGGCACACAGTAAAAATCTGACCGGTTTTTGGATCATGCCAGACACCGGCTTCAGCTTTGAAGATGCGGACTTGCAATAAGCAACGCAGGGAGTGGAATGCTTAATTACGTTATCAAACGCTTACTGGGGTTGATTCCGACGCTGTTTATCGTCTCGGTGCTGGTGTTTTTATTTGTCCATATGCTGCCCGGCGATCCGGCGCGATTGATTGCCGGCCCCGAAGCCGATGCTCAGGTCATCGAACTGGTGCGTCAGCAACTGGGTCTGGATCAGCCGCTGTATCACCAGTTCTGGCACTACATCAGCAACGCAGTGCAGGGAGATTTTGGCCTGTCGATGGTGTCGCGTCGTCCGGTTGCCGATGAGATTGCCAGCCGCTTCATGCCAACGCTGTGGCTGACCATAACCAGTATGGTCTGGGCGGTGATATTTGGTATGGCGGCAGGAATTATCGCCGCCGTCTGGCGTAACCGTTGGCCGGATCGATTGAGTATGACCATCGCGGTGTCGGGGATCTCCTTCCCGGCATTTGCCCTGGGGATGCTTTTGATACAGGTTTTCTCCGTTGAGCTGGGCTGGCTGCCTACCGTAGGTGCAGACAGTTGGCAGCACTACATTTTACCCTCCCTGACGCTCGGCGCGGCAGTGGCAGCCGTGATGGCGCGCTTCACCCGCGCGTCGTTTGTCGACGTTTTAAGCGAAGATTATATGCGTACCGCGAGGGCGAAAGGGGGGAGCGAAACCTGGGTTGTCCTCAAACATGGGCTACGCAACGCGATGATCCCGGTAGTGACTATGATGGGCTTACAGTTTGGCTTTTTGCTCGGAGGTTCCATCGTGGTGGAGAAGGTTTTCAACTGGCCCGGACTTGGACGCTTACTCGTTGACTCCGTAGAAATGCGCGATTACCCGGTGATTCAGGCGGAAATTCTGCTTTTCTCGCTGGAATTTATTCTTATCAACTTAGTGGTGGATGTGCTTTACGCCGCCATTAACCCGGCTATCAGGTACAAGTAAGGATGCGATTATTTAACTGGCGTCGTCAGGCGGTGTTAAACGCCATGCCACTAGTAAAACCTGATCAGGTGCGTACTCCGTGGCATGAGTTCTGGCGACGTTTTCGCCGTCAGCATATGGCGATGACCGCCGCATTATTCGTCATTTTGTTGATTGTGATGGCAATTTTTGCACGCTGGATCGTCCCCTATGACGCCGAAAATTATTTCGATTATGACAATCTGAATAACGGACCTTCTTTGCAGCACTGGTTTGGCGTCGATTCACTGGGGCGCGACATTTTCAGCCGTGTCCTGGTTGGTGCACAAATCTCGCTGGCGGCGGGTGTGTTTGCGGTGTTTATCGGTGCGGCGATTGGGACGTTGCTGGGTTTGCTGGCTGGATATTACGAAGGCTGGTGGGATCGGCTGATCATGCGTATTTGCGATGTGCTGTTTGCTTTCCCTGGCATTTTGCTGGCTATTGCTGTTGTCGCGGTGCTGGGAAGCGGCATTGCTAACGTGATTATCGCCGTCGCTATCTTTTCTATTCCTGCGTTTGCCCGACTGGTGCGCGGCAACACGCTGGTGTTAAAACAGCAAACCTTTATTGAATCAGCGCGCAGTATTGGGGCCAGCGATATGACCATTTTGTTGCGCCACATCTTACCGGGGACAGTCTCTTCCATCGTCGTGTTCTTTACCATGCGCATTGGCACCTCAATTATCTCCGCCGCCAGTCTGTCGTTTCTCGGCCTGGGAGCGCAGCCGCCGACCCCGGAGTGGGGAGCGATGCTCAACGAAGCGAGAGCGGATATGGTTATCGCGCCGCATGTGGCGGTTTTCCCGGCACTGGCTATTTTCCTGACCGTGCTGGCGTTCAACTTGCTGGGTGATGGTTTGCGTGATGCGCTGGACCCCAAAATTAAAGGATAGTCACGGTTGAATATTGCTTGAAAGGGTAATGACCTCAGAGGAAATTATTGCCTTAAGCAAGTGTTGTAACTTTCTTCTAATTTTGTAGAATCGAGTAATTTGGTTAAAAAGCCGCTGTGAGGGACTATTTATGCAGCGGCACAGCGTATTGACAGTTATTTTGTTAAATGTATTAACATGCTGAGTTTATACGAAAAGATAAAGATCAGGCTGATAATTTTATTTTTATTGGCTGCGCTGTCATTTATTGTTCTTTTTTTCATCATTAACTATCAGCTGGTATCGGAGCGTGCGGTAAAACGTGCTGATAGCCGCTTTGAACTTATTCAAAAAAACGTTGGCTATTTCTTTAAAGATATTGAACGTTCCGCTCTGACGTTAAAGGACTCACTTTATTTATTGAAAAACAGTGAGGAGATTAAACGAGCTGTCATCCTGAAAATGGAAATGATGCCATTTTTAGACTCAGTGGGGCTGGTACTGGATAATGATAAATATTATCTATTTTCGCGGCGGGCGAATGATAAAATCTTTGTTTATCATCAGGAAAAGGTAAATGGTCCCCTTGTTGATGAGGCAGGACGCGTCATCTTTGCCGATTTTAATCCGTCGCAGCGCCCGTGGTCAGTAGCTTCGGATGGCTCTGACAGTAGCTGGAATCCGGCATATAATTGCTTTGATCGTCCGGGGAAAAAATGTATTTCTTTTACACTACGAATTAACGGCAAAGACCGTGATTTGCTGGCTATTGATAAAATTCATGTCGATTTAAACTGGCGATACCTGAACGAATACCTTGATCAAATCAGCGCAACTGATGAAGTGTTGTTTCTGAAACAAGGTTATGAAATCATTGCAAAGAACCAACTCGCCCGTGAAAAATTGATTATTTATAATAGCGAAGATAATTATAATATTATTGATTCTGTCGATACGGAGTATATAGCAAAAACATCGCGCGTACCCAATAACTCGCTATTCGAAATCTATTTTTATTATCCTACGGGGAAACTATTTAACGCGTCAGATAAACTTTTTTATTTACCGTTTGCTTTCATTATTGTCGTATTGCTGGCGGTTTACTTAATGACGACCCGTGTGTTCCGTCGCCAATTTTCAGAAATGACAACGCTGGTCAATACGCTGGAGTTTTTACCTGACTCTGCGGATCAAATGCAGGCACTGAAAATTCGTGACGGCGATGCGAAAGAGATTATCAGCATCAAAAATTCGATCGCGGAAATGAAAGATGCTGAAGTTGAGCGTTCAAATAAATTGCTCTCGCTGATCTCCTACGATCAGGAAAGCGGTTTTATCAAAAATATGGCGATTATTGAGTCAAACAATAATCAGTATCTGGCCGCCGGGATCATCAAACTGTGCGGACTGGAAGCCGTCGAAGCCGTGTTTGGTGTCGAGGAACGCAACAAAATCGTCAGGAGGCTGTGTCAGCGAATTGCCGAGAAATATGCACAATGCTGCGATATCGTGACATTTAATGCCGATTTATATTTATTATTATATCGGGAAAATATACAGACGTTTACTCGTAAAATAGCGATGATAAACGATTTCGACAGTAGCTTTGGCTATCGCAATCTGCGTATACACAAATCTGCCATTTGTGAACCTCTGAAGGGCGAAAATGCCTGGAGCTACGCAGAAAAACTGAAGCTGGCGATTTCCAGCATCCGTGACCATATGTTCTCTGAGTTTATTTTCTGTGATGATGCGAAACTCAGCGAAATTGAAGAGAATATCTGGATTGCGCGCAATATCCGTCATGCAATGGAAAAAGGCGAGCTATTCCTGGTTTATCAACCGATTGTTGATATTAACACCCGTGAAATTCTGGGCGCTGAGGCACTGTGCCGCTGGGTTTCTGCGGAGCGGGGGATCATCTCGCCACTGAAGTTTATTGCTATCGCGGAAGATATCGCTTTTATCAATGAACTGGGTTACCAAATTATTAAAACGGCGATGGCTGAATTCCGCCATTTTAGCCAGCGTGCGCTCCTGAAACAGGATTTCTTACTGCATATAAATGTTTCGCCCTGGCAGTTAAACGAACCTCATTTTCATGAGCGTTTTATCGCCATCATGAAAGAACATGAACTGACAGCGAAAAGTCTCTGTATTGAGATCACTGAAACTGTGATTGAGCGAATTAGTGAACATTTTTATCTCAATATTGAACAGCTGCGTAAACAAGGGGTACGAATATCGATTGATGACTTTGGTACGGGTTTGTCAAACCTGAAACGTTTTTATGAAATTAATCCTGATAGCATAAAAGTGGACTCGCAATTTACCGGCGATATTTTCGGCACTGCGGGTAAAATTTTGCGCATTATCTTCGACCTGGCACGCTATAACCGGATCCCGGTGATTGCAGAAGGTGTTGAGAGCGAAGAGGTTGCGCGTGAATTAATCAAATTAGGGTGTGTTCAGGCCCAGGGGTATCTGTACCAGAAGCCGTTGCCATTCTCTGCCTGGGACAAAAGTGGAAAGTTAGTAAAAGAGTAGTTTAGGTATGTCCAGAATCAATAAATTCGTACTTACAGTCAGTCTGCTGATTTTTATCATGATTTCAGCAGTTGCCTGCGGGATCTATACCCAGATGGTAAAAGAACGGGTGTATGGCCTGAAACAGTCCGTTATTGATACTGCTTTTGCGGTGGCAAATATTGCTGAATATCGGCGTAGTGTGGCAATTGATCTCATTAACACGCTTAACCCGACTGAAGAAGAATTGCTGGCTAGCTTGCGCACAGCTTACGCTGACTCGGTTTCACCTTCTTATTTGTATGATGTTGGTCCTTATCTGATTTCCAGTGATGAGTGTATTCAGGTTAAGGAGTATGAAAATAATTATTGTGCAGATATTATGCAAGTTGTTAAGTATCGGCATGTTAAAAATACGGGGTTCATCTCTTTTGACGGCAAAACCTTCGTCTATTATCTCTATCCGGTTACTCACAATCGCAGTTTGATATTTTTGCTTGGGCTGGAGCGATTTTCGTTACTGTCAAAGTCACTGGCAATGGATAGCGAGAACCTGATGTTCTCACTGTTTAAGAACGGCAAGCCAGTTACCGGTGATGAATATAATGCCAAAAACGCCATCTTCACCGTTTCGGAAGCGATGGAACATTTCTCCTATTTGCCGACCGGATTGTACGTATTTGCTTATAAAAAAGACGTTTATTTGCAGGTATGTACGCTGATTATTTTCTTTGCTGCCTTGGTGGCAGTTATTTCAGGCACAAGTTGCCTCTATCTGATACGCAGAGTGATTAATCGTGGCATTGTTGAGAAAGAAGCCATTATTAATAACCATTTTGATCGCGTGCTGGACGGTGGGCTTTTCTTTTCGGCGGCGGATGTCAAAAAACTCTACAGCATGTATAACTCGGCGTTTCTTGACGATCTGACAAAAGCAATGGGCAGAAAATCCTTTGACGAAGATTTAAAAACCTTACCGGAAAAAGGTGGTTATTTATGCCTGTTTGACGTCGATAAATTCAAAAATATTAACGATACCTTCGGTCATTTGTTGGGCGATGAAGTGTTGATGAAGGTCGTGAAAATCCTTAAATCACAAATTCCGGTGGATAAAGGCAAAGTCTACCGCTTTGGCGGCGACGAATTTGCGGTGATTTATACTGGCGGAACCCTGGATGAGTTGCTATCGATTTTAAAAGATATCGTTAATTTCCAGGTGGGGAGTATTAATTTAAGCACCAGTATCGGCGTGGCGCATTCAAATGAATGTACTACCGTTGAACGGTTAAAAATGCTGGCGGATGAGCGGCTGTATAAAAGTAAGAAAAACGGCAGGGCACAGATTAGCTGGCAGTAATTTTTATTAACGAACCGGGCAAATGATTTTGCCCGGCCTGAATTAATTAAACCCGACTACCCCACAAATCGTACTCGTCGGCGTGCTCGACTTTCACACGCAGGATATCGCCCGGCTTAACGTTGGTTTCACCGTTGAGATAAACCGCGCCGTCGATTTCCGGTGCATCTGCCATGCTGCGGCCAATCGCGCCTTCTTCGTCTACTTCGTCGACGATCACCAGAATTTCACGGCCCACTTTTTCTTGCAGGCGCTCGGCGGAAATCTGCTGCTGCAGTTGCATGAAGCGATTCCAGCGTTCTTCTTTCACTTCTTCCGGAACCTGGTCAGGCAGGGCATTGGCGTCTGCGCCTTCAACCGGGCTGTATTTAAAGCAGCCAACGCGATCCAGACGTGCTTCTTTCAGGAAGTCGAGCAGCATCTGGAAATCTTCTTCCGTCTCGCCAGGGAAGCCGACAATAAAGGTTGAACGCAGGGTCAGTTCCGGGCAGATTTCGCGCCACTGTTTGATGCGTGCCAGTTGGCGATCTACAGAACCCGGGCGCTTCATTAGTTTGAGAATGCGCGGGCTGGCGTGCTGTAACGGAATATCCAGATACGGCAGGATTTTGCCTTCAGCCATCAGCGGGATAACGTCATCTACATGCGGGTAAGGGTAAACGTAGTGCAGACGTGTCCAGATCCCCAGTTTTGATAACTGTTCGCACAGGCTGACCATACTGGTTTTTACCGGCTCGCCGTTGTAAAAGCCTGTACGGTGTTTAACATCAACGCCATACGCGGAAGTATCCTGGGAGATCACCAGAATCTCTTTAACGCCCGCATCTACCAGGCGTTTCGCTTCGCTTAACACTTCGCCAATCGGACGGCTCACCAAATCGCCGCGCATAGACGGAATAATGCAGAAGGTGCAGCGATGGTTACAGCCTTCGGATATCTTCAGATAAGCGTAATGACGTGGCGTCAGCTTAACGCCTTGCTCAGGCACCAGGCTCAGAAATGGGTTGTGTTTCGGTTTTGGCACGTAGTGATGAACGTGCTCCAGAACCTGCTCATAGCTATGAGGGCCGGTGATTTCCAGCACTTTCGGGTGGACTTCGCGGATCTGATCTTCTTTCGCCCCCAGACAACCGGTCACTATTACCTTGCCGTTTTCATTCAACGCTTCGCCAATGGCTTCCAGTGATTCTTGCACCGCACTGTCAATAAAACCGCAGGTGTTGACGATTACCATGTCTGCGTCGTCGTAGCTCGGTACTACGTCATAACCTTCAGTGCGCAATTCGGTCAGAATACGCTCTGAATCGACGAGGTTTTTCGGACAGCCGAGGGAAACAAAGCCGATTTTCGGCTGGGGAGTTACTTTGCTCATAGCTTAAAAAATATTCAGTTACAGGAAAGGTCAGGGCAGGGATTCTACAGAGTTCTGGATAAAATTTGTATCGTAATCTGGTCAACAGGCGAGGAAAACGCCCCAACTATCGGGGCGCAAATGGTTATCAGGCTACAGGGTTTTCAGTTAGCGCCTTTGCAGGCTGGTTGCTGGATTTGTCCCGCAGCGTAAAGACCGAAATAAGCGTGAAACAACCGGCAATCGCCCCCAGGATGAGATAGGTTTCAGCAAAGCCAATGGTGTCATACAGATAGCCGGCAATAGGTGAATAGATTGCCGTGGCGATGGATGCCACAAAAAGCACCAGCAGGTAGACCGTCGAAGAGAGTTTATGATCAAAGTTAGCTGCGATAAATTTAAACACAGATACCAGGATCAGTGGTTTTTCGATGGCGTGCATCATTTTAACGGCTGCAATCCACACTGGTCCCAGTTGGATTGCAGAACCGGCAATGCGCAACGACATAATGGTTCCGGCAATCACTAATGCCCATTTTGCGCCAGTGCGGTTAACAAACCACGGCATCAGACAGAGAAATAGGGTTTCTCCACAGACCTGGACAGAAGCCAGAATCCCGTACCAGCGATTGCCTTCTTCTGGTGTCGGAAATTGCAGCGAAAAATATTGTGCGAATTGTTGATCGTAGGTGTCATAAATTTGCGTTACGAACAGAGTGAACATCAATAAAAACCAGAACTGACTATTTTTCGCCAGTTCAAGCGCATGGATAGCTTTCAGCGAATTGGTTTTTTCAATTTCCGCCTCGGTCAGTTCGATTTTGGTAAACATAAAGCAGATTGCGGCGACCACAATGGCACAGCTTGCCAGCCAGAAAGAGAGATTAGGGCTGGTATCAATGTATTTACCCACAATCCACGCGGCGGCGGCCCATCCCAGAGAGCCCCACATTCTTACGCGACCATATTCAAAATGATAACGACGCGAAACTTTATCTATCCAGGAATCCAGAACGCCACAGCCAGAATTAAAAATGATCCCCAGGTAAACGCCACCCAAAACAGCGCCCAGCCAGAAGTTATGAACCAGAAGCGGGGCGTACACATAAATAAAGAATGGGCCTACGGGAAGTAATAATGCGACGAGGATCCAGATGAGTTGTTTCTTAAGACCAAATTTATCGGAGATGAAACCGAAGAACGGTTGCATTAATAACGCAATGAAAGCATTAACGGAATAAAGTAATCCTGTGCGTGTGGCGGTAATTTCCAGATGCTGTGTCGTCCATATGACAAAAAATGCCATCGTTGCCGACCAGGCAAAGAGGTACAGGAAATCGAAAATACTGAGCAAAATATAATTACGTTTACCGGGCAATAACATAGCCATATCCTCAATCACTGGCGTTGGGTCATTTACCGTTGGCACAGGCATTCGCTGTGCTTACTGGTTATTGTTTTGGTATGCATCTCCGTAAAATGTCATACGTTAACAATTTCATTTTTACTCTGACCCTGAGTGCGATGATTAGGCAATGTGTTAAATGAATGTTTGCGATTTGCATCACAATTATTGCTGGTAATAAAAAAGATTTAGCGAAATAGATCACTAAATCTTTTTATGGGAACGTATTACTTTTATGCCTTGCGTGTTAGCTCATCCGCCAGTGTGCGAAGGTGTTCAGCAATATTCATCAGATCTGTCTGTGGTGAGTGCAGAGGGCCAGCAGAGTTACGCACGACCAGGCGACTGGGAAGGATGGTTGAAGAGCGGAGCATCGCGTGTTCATCGTCCGGCTGTAAAATCTGTTGAACGGCAATTTTCCCTTGTAAATCAAAGTCGATTGCGACGGTCGTTAGCGAAGGTTCAAAAAACGCACTCTCATAAGTGTCGTCATAGCCAATGACAGAAATATCTTGCGGGATTTTACGTTTTTGTTGATGTAAGGCGCTTAACGCCCCCAATGCCATCTGATCATTGGCGATCAGAAGAGCGGTCGCCTGTGGCGTTTCACGTAGCATCTGTAACGTCGCCAGATAGCCGCTTTGAGCGTCCCAACTACCGTAATGAATGGCCAGCGGCGTCAGTTGGAGTGAGGAGAGGGTATCGCGCCAGGTATTGAGTCGTAGCCGCGCCGGTACTGAGTTTTCTGGGCCAGAGATCAGGCAAAATTGACGATGCCCCAAATCGTAAAGATATTTCACGCTGGCGCGTGCACCTTCTGCGGGATTAAAGGTGACGTTAAACACCGGGCTATAAGGATCCACGTCGAGAAACAGACATAATACATCGCTGTTTTCAGCAACCAGAGTTTCAGCCAATGCCGTTTCCAGTGGTGCGTTGATAATAATCTTTGTTACCCGTTGTGCTTTTAAGTCATTAATTGCAGCCTGAATACCTTTAATATCAACATCATCAATCATGGATATCAGCACCTGATATCCCTGTTTTCCTGCATATTTTTTCACTGCTGCCGCAATTTGCGAGGGGGCATGTAGGGCGAGCGAAGTTGTAACCAGCCCGATCGTTTTGCTCTCTTTCCCTACCAACTGTTGAGCTACGCGATTTGGAACGTATTTAAGTTCGGCAATGGCTTGTTCAATTTTTTGACGTGTTTTGGCAGACACGTTCGCTGAATTGTTAAGCACCCGCGACACTGTCTGATAAGAAACATTGGCATGACGAGCAACATCGGCAAGGGTTGCAGCTTTGGTTTTCATATTCGCCCCGGCTAAAAGATTTGTCACAGTATACCGCAGTGAATGTCATACGTATCACGCTCACCTGTCTCAGTGCTGGTAAGCTGAACCGACGAACCTGTTTGAAGGGAAAAAACGCGTACTTGATCACATTCTTGCCGGACATTCCTTGCATAGCGAAGCAATTAATTACTAGATGATATCCTTGTGAACGAATAACATTTTTTGTCTGTTTAAAACAATTCAGGAGTCAGCATGGACAAGCACCCACCGATCATCCCCAGAGCCCCATGGTTACTTCATGGTGCTGATTACAATCCGGAGCAATGGTTACATGTCCCTGAGATTCTGGAGAAAGATATCGCCATGATGCAACAGGCTGGTTGTAACACCATGTCGGTGGGCATTTTTAGCTGGTCAATGCTGGAACCCACAGAGGGGGAGTATCGCTTTGACTGGCTGGATGAAGTGCTGGATAAACTTCATGCTGGCGGGATTTCTGTCTTCCTCGCAACACCAAGCGGAGCAAAACCCGCCTGGCTTGCAGCTCGTTATCCAGAGGTTCTGAGAGTTAGCGCCTCACGCGAGAAAATGCTTCACGGAGGTCGCCATAATCATTGCCTTTCTTCGTCAGTGTATAAAGATAAAGTGACGCAAATTAACCGTAAGCTGGCGCAGCGATACGCCAATCATCCGGCGGTTCTGGGGTGGCATATCAGTAATGAATATGGCGGAGAGTGTCATTGTAAGGGATGCCAACAGGCGTTTCGCCGTTGGTTGCAGACTCGTTACACCACTCTTGAGGCGCTTAATCAGGCATGGTGGACTGGCTTCTGGAGCCATACATACAGTGACTGGTCACAAATTGAATCGCCTTCCCCATTAGGTGAGATGTCTAACCACGGTTTGAATCTTGACTGGCGGCGCTTTGTCACATCGCAGGTAAAAGAGTTCTACCAAATGGAGATCGCGCCGTTAAAAGCTGAACGCCCAGATTTACCTGCGACGACCAATTTTATGTGGTATTTCAATGACTACAACTACTGGGCATTAGCCGAAGTGGTTGATTTTGTGAGTTGGGATAGCTATCCCATGTGGCATAAACAGGAAGATGAACGCGCCGTTGCCTGTAAAACAGCGATGTATCACGACCTGATGCGTACCTTGAAAAATAAACCGTTTATTCTGATGGAATCCACGCCCAGCCAGACAAGCTGGCAGCCAACCAGCAAATTGAAAAAGCCGGGAATGAATATTCTTTCTTCCTTACAGGCCGTCGCTCACGGCGCAGACGGCGTGCACTATTTTCAGTGGCGTAAGAGTCGTGGCGCCGTGGAGAAGTTTCATGGTGCGGTAGTTGATCATGTCGGTCATCTGGAGACGCGTACCGGGCGCGAAGTCATACAACTGGGGCAACGGCTGGCTCATCTTAACCAATTGGTTGGGACGAAAACGCAGGCAAAAGTTGCCATTATTTTCGACTGGGAAAACCGCTGGGCGGTCAATGATGCTGCCGGGCCGCGCAATTGCGGTATTCACTACGAGCAAACGGTAGTGGAGCATTACCGACCTTTCTGGGAGCAGGGCGTGGCGGTCGATATTATCAATGCTGATTGTGATCTTACGGGTTATCAGTTAGTTATTGCCCCAATGCTCTATATGGTTCGCGATGGATTTGCTGCTCGTGCTCGCGCCTATGTTGACGCTGGTGGCAATTTTGTCACCACTTACTGGTCCGGGATTGTCAATGAAACCGATTTATGTCACCTGGGTGGGTTCCCTGGCCCGTTGCGTGACCTGATGGGTGTGTGGGCTGAAGAGATTGATAGCCTTAATGATTATCAGCATAACGAAGTTATCTGTGAGCCGAATGCATATGGACTGCAGGGGCAATGGCAGGCACGGGAATTATGTGCGGTTATTCACGCCGAAGGTGCACAGGTTCTGGCGCGCTATGGCGAGGATTTTTATGCGGGTACGCCTGCGTTAACGGTAAATCACGTCGGACAAGGTCGAGCTTTCTATGTGGCTTCGCGTAATGATGCGTTATTTCATCAAGCGTTTGCCGCGATGTTGATCAACACACTTCATCTCCCAAAAGCACTTGCTACTGAACTTCCTGCTGGCGTTATTGCAACGCGTCGGACAGACGGCGATCAGGAATGGGTTTTTGTACAAAACTACACTGCTCATGTACAAAATATTGTGCTTCCTGGAGCGTGGCGAGTGGCGGAAACAGGTAAAGCTTGTTCACAAGACTTAGAACTGGCTCCGTGGGGATGCGAGGTGCTGGAAAGAGAAATAATGTAAATTCTTATTAATAAAATGTGAAGTATTGATCCCTGACAGCATTTTGTACAAAAAGTAGCCATACTATTTAATTGCACAAAGGCTGCAAAGAGGAGGATCGAAGTATGTTCGTTGACAGACAGCGAAGCGATCTACTTAACCGGTTGATCGATGCAAGAGTTGACCTCGCCGCATATGTGCAACTGAGGAAGGCCAAAGGATACATGTCCGTCAGCGAAAGCAATCATCTACGAGATAACTTTTTTAAACTGAATCGCGAACTGCACGATAAATCGCTGCGGTTGAATCTTCATCTGGATCAGGAAGAGTGGAGTGCTCTTCATCATGCTGAAGAAGCATTAGCGACAGCCGCAGTATGTTTGATGAGTGGGCATCATGATTGCCCGACTGTTATTACCGTCAACGCCGATAAGCTTGAAAATTGTCTGATGAGCTTAACGCTGAGTATCCAGAGCCTTGAAAAGCACACCATGCTTGCGCAGGCCTGAAAACTAAGGGGGAGAAAGCGTCTCCCCCTTCATGTTTAAGTTTTTGTAAAAATGAATTTGTCATCTCCTCCACTGACTACGCTTTAAGCCAGAGTCAATCCGGAGGCGTTATGCATCGACAATCCCTTTTCCTTGTGCCCTTTCTCTGTGTTTCTTCCGCTCTCTGGGCGGCTCCCGCGCCGGTAAATGTCGAAGTACTGCAAGACAAACTCGACCATCCGTGGGCGCTGGCCTTTTTACCTGATAATCACGGCATGTTAATCACCCTGCGCGGTGGCGAGTTGCGTCACTGGCAAGCAGGAAAAGGATTATCTGCGCCGCTTGTCGGTGTGCCGGAAGTCTGGGCGCGCGGGCAGGGCGGCCTGCTGGATGTGGCATTAGCGCCTGATTTTGCCCAGTCGCGCCGCATCTGGTTAAGTTATTCCGAAGTTGGCGATGATGGCAAAGCCGGAACTGCCGTGGGGTATGGCCGCTTAAGTGATGATCTCTCAAAAGTGACCGACTTCCGCACTGTCTTTCGCCAGACACCAAAACTTTCTACCGGCAACCATTTTGGCGGGCGGCTGGTCTTCGACGGTAACGGTTATCTTTTTGTTGCTCTGGGCGAAAACAATCAGCGTCTGACGGCGCAAGATCTGGATAAATTACAGGGCAAACTGGTGCGTCTGACCGAACAGGGCGAGATCCCGGATGATAATCCCTTTGTAAACGAATCCGGTGCGCGAGCCGGGATCTGGTCTTATGGCATTCGTAACCCGCAAGGGATGGCGATGAATCCGTGGAGTAATGCGCTGTGGCTGAATGAACATGGCCCGCGCGGTGGTGATGAAATTAATATCCCGCAAAAAGGCAAAAACTACGGTTGGCCGCTGGCAACCTGGGGCATTAATTACTCAGGTTTTAAAATACCGGAAGCAAAAGGGGAAATCGTCGCCGGAACCGAGCAACCGGTTTTTTACTGGAAAGATTCGCCCGCCGTGAGCGGTATGGCCTTCTATAACAGTGACAAATTCCCCCAGTGGCAGCAAAAATTATTTATTGGCGCGCTGAAAGATAAAGATGTCATCGTGATGAGCGTCAAAGGCGACAAAGTGACGGAAGATGGCCGCATATTAACGGACAGGGGGCAGCGAATTCGTGACGTTCGCACAGGACCCGACGGTTATTTATACGTTCTCACCGACGAGTCCAACGGGGAATTACTCAAAGTTAGCCCACGCAATTAGCTAACGGGGATCATCACCACTTTGCGCACTGCGGGGCGTTCGGTGAGTTGCTGATACCAGCGTTGCAGATTCGGACGCGGTGTCCAGGTCAGGCCAACGTTAAACAAATTGTAAATAAACGGTGCGATAGCGATATCGCCCACACCAAACTCGTCGCCAGAAAACCATTTTACTTTTGCCAGTTCCGCATCGAGTAGGGCAAACAGGGCATCGCACTCTTTGCAGCTGGCATCAATGGCGGCCTGATTACGTTCTTCTGGTGGCGTTCTGACTAATCCCATCAGGATCCCACGATGGGCATTGCTGAGCGTCTGGTTTGCCCAGTCCATCCACTTTTCGGCTTCTGCGCGACGTGCCGGTGAGTCGATCCACAGACGTTCTTGCCCGTACTGTGCCGCCAGATAGCGGACAATGGCGTTTGATTCCCAAAGAATTAAATCACTTTCGTCATCACGCAACAGCGGCACCAGCCCGTTAGGGTTCATCGCCAGAAAATCGGCGTCATGGTTTACCCCAAACTCACGACCCGCCAAAATTTGCTCATAAGGCAGTTCCAGTTCTTCGAGCGTCAGCAACACTTTTTTAACGTTGGTTGAATTATTCCGACCCCACAACGTAATCATACTCACCCCTTTTCCGACAGGCAGCCACAGGCTGAACAGGACTCCGATGGTGAAGTAAAGTTAACTTTTAAGCAACAGCGAGTAAAAAAATGACGCCAGAAGCAGCGAAGCGGCAGGATATTGCATAAACTTTAAAAACTTTACCAACTTACGGTTTCTTTAAACTTGTGTGTGCGTTATTAATCACCGAACTTATCATACGGCGATATAACGTATTTTTTTTGAATGGATACTCGGGTGGCATTTATGACGCAATACTCCTCTTTCCTTCGTGGTCTTGCAGCGGGTTCTGCATTTTTATTCCTTTTTGCCCCAACGGCATTCGCGGCAGAACAAACCGTTGAAGCGCCGAGCGTGGATGCGCGTGCATGGATTTTAATGGATTACGCCAGCGGTAAAGTGCTGGCAGAAGGCAATGCGGATGAGAAACTGGATCCCGCGAGTCTGACTAAAATCATGACCAGCTATGTGGTTGGGCAGGCGCTTAAGGCCGATAAGATCAAACTCACCGATATGGTGACGGTCGGTAAAGATGCCTGGGCGACGGGAAACCCGGCACTGCGCGGTTCGTCGGTAATGTTCCTCAAACCGGGCGATCAGGTTTCGGTGGCGGATTTGAACAAAGGTGTGATTATCCAGTCCGGTAATGACGCCTGTATTGCGTTGGCCGATTACGTTGCCGGGAGTCAGGAGTCATTTATTGGTTTGATGAATGGTTATGCCAAAAAACTGGGCCTGACCAACACCACCTTCCAGACGGTGCACGGTCTGGATGCGCCGGGGCAATTCAGTACCGCGCGCGATATGGCATTGCTGGGTAAAGCGTTAATCCACGATGTGCCGGAAGAGTACGCTATTCATAAAGAGAAAGAGTTTACCTTTAACAAAATTCGTCAGCCTAACCGTAATCGTCTGCTGTGGAGCAGCAATCTGAATGTTGATGGCATGAAGACCGGAACCACGGCAGGTGCGGGATATAATCTGGTTGCTTCGGCTACCCAGGGTGATATGCGTTTAATCTCCGTAGTGCTGGGGGCAAAAACTGACCGCATCCGTTTTAATGAGTCTGAGAAATTACTGACCTGGGGCTTTCGCTTTTTTGAAACCGTGACGCCAATTAAACCTGATGCCACCTTTGTGACTCAGCGCGTCTGGTTCGGTGATAAGAGCGAAGTGAATCTCGGCGCAGGCGAAGGGGGATCAGTGACCATCCCACGCGGGCAACTGAAAAACCTGAAAGCGAGTTATACGTTAACGGAACCGCAGCTCACCGCGCCGCTGAAAAAAGGTCAGGTTGTCGGCACCATTGATTTCCAGCTTAACGGTAAATCTATTGAACAGCGTCCGCTGATCGTGATGGAAAATGTGGAAGAGGGTGGGTTCTTTGGTCGGATGTGGGACTTCGTGATGATGAAATTCCATCAGTGGTTCGGCAGCTGGTTCTCTTAATCTTCTGATGACCGGATGGCGCGGAAACGTCATCCGGTTATGCGTCATTAATACATCAACTTAATACGCTGCGCCTGCGCATACTTCACATACTCATCTTCCGGACAACAATCGCTCACCACAATATCAAAGCGTTTCAGCTCGCCCATGCGCGCCGGACGTACCTTGCCAAACTTACTGTGGTCGACAACCAGCACGTGCTTTTGTGCCATCGACATCGCCCAGTGTTTTACCGGCAACTCTTCAAGATTAAAACAGGTTGCGCCTTTACTGACATGCACGCCAGCTGCGGAATAAAAAGCGATATCCGGGCAAAAATTATTCAGTGTTTGCTGAAAATCAATGGGTTTGAAAATGGCGTTGCTGGCGTGAAATTCACCACCGCAAAGAAACGCGCGGCAATGGGGTTTCTCTTTCAGCGCCAGAAAGGTATTTAGCGAATAACAAACGGCGGTGAAAGGGATTTCATTATCTATCGCTTCAATAATCCACGGCGTGGTGGTGCCGCAGTCAAAAAAGAGGGTCTGATCGGGTTCAACCAGCGTCGCGGCCAGTTTTGCCGCCCGGCGTTTTTCTTCCACCAGGCGGGATTTTTGATCGCTTAACAGGTAATGGCTGGCACTACGCGGTTCCAGAACAATATAGCCGCCGAGTAGTACGACGGGGGCACTGTTGTTATTCAAATCGCGACGAATCGTCATCTCTGAAACCCCAAGCAGGGCGGCGGCATCCTTCAGGTGTAACTTATCGCTGCGTTTTAATTCTTGTAGTAACTGCCCGATACGCTCTTCGCGACGTGTTTCCATATTCCCTCTGAATAGTTATTGAAGCGAGCCGCCTGATATTACACTTTTTATCCGAAATCAGCCACGCACCCAGCCTTTACGTATAGGTAAGGCGAAACAGAAGCGATACCATAATTGCAGCTTCTGGTAGAGCATTGCCCCCACAGCCTGCCAGATAATCTGGGCGCTAAGGCAACCAATCATTCCTGCCAACAATCCACCGAGCATGTCCAGCGGCCAGTGAACACCGAGATAAACACGTGACCAGGCAATGACCACCGCCAGCGTCATGAGGATTGCGCCTGACCACAGGCGATGCCAGCATAAAAATGCCAGCGCAAAGGTAAATATCACCGTGCCGTGATCGCTTGGGAAAGAGTCATCCGCCGCATGATGCAGGAAGTTATAGCCGATATGATCAACAAACGGACGGTCGTGCGGAAATAAGTGCCCCATCGTCCAGGAAACAAACAGGCCGACCGCCAGCGCGATAGCGATTTTTATCACCAGTTGCCGTTGCGCTGTAAACCCCCATAGCCAAAGCACCGTAGCCAGCAGCGGTACTACAGTAATTAAATCTTTGGCAATAAAAATCGCTAACGAAATCATCCATGCGGATGAGTCTGGCGTCGCGTTAATAAGAGAGAATAATGAGTAATTCAGATTTTCCAGCATAACTTTCAGACTCAAAAGGTGATTATTGGGGAGCCATCAGGCAAGTCGATGAGCATAAAGTGCATGTTAAACAGGGTAAAGCGGCATCGTCTTATTTCACTTTCGGATTGGTTTACAACAGGGAATAGTAACGCGAAGGAATTAAATAAAGCTTAAAGAAAGAGTAGCTATACTCGGAATAATGTAAGAATGTGCTTAAGCGTGGTTTCACCTACAAAATTTGCTTTCTCGTTTGCCGCGCTTTTATTAAACTTTGCGCGATTATTATTGGCGAAGAAATTGCATGCAAAATAGATTAGCTTCCGGTGCCCGGCTTGGACGTCAGGCGTTACTTTTTCCTCTCTGTCTGGTGCTCTACGAATTCTCGACCTATATCGGCAATGATATGATTCAACCCGGTATGCTCGCTGTAGTGGAAGAGTATCAGGCGGGTATTGACTGGGTTCCTACTTCGATGACCGCTTACCTGGCGGGCGGGATGTTTTTACAGTGGCTCCTGGGACCGCTGTCGGATCGTATTGGCCGCCGTCCGGTGATGCTGGCGGGCGTGGTGTGGTTTATCGTCACCTGTCTGGCAATATTGTTGGCGCAAAACATTGAACAATTCACGCTATTACGCTTCCTGCAAGGGATAAGCCTTTGTTTCATTGGCGCTGTCGGATACGCCGCGATTCAGGAATCCTTCGAAGAGGCGGTTTGTATCAAGATCACCGCGCTGATGGCGAACGTGGCGCTGATTGCTCCGCTACTCGGTCCGCTGGTGGGCGCCGCATGGATCCATGTGCTGCCCTGGGAGGGGATGTTTGTCTTGTTTGCCGCATTGGCAGCGATCTCCTTTTTCGGTCTGCAACGCGCTATGCCGGAAACCGCCACGCGTATTGGTGAGAAACTGTCCCTGAAAGAGCTTGGGCATGACTACAAGCTGGTGCTGAAGAACGGTCGCTTTGTTGCCGGAGCTCTGGCGCTGGGGTTCGTCAGCCTGCCGTTGCTGGCGTGGATCGCCCAGTCACCAATTATCATTATCACTGGCGAAAAGTTGAGCAGCTATGAATATGGTTTGCTGCAAGTGCCAGTTTTCGGGGCGTTAATTGCGGGTAACTTGCTGTTAGCGCGTTTGACCTCGCGCCGCACCGTTCGTGCATTGATCATCATGGGCGGCTGGCCGATTATGATTGGCCTGTTAGTCGCCGCTGCCGCAACGGTTATCTCATCGCACGCGTATTTATGGATGACCGCCGGGTTAAGTATTTATGCTTTTGGTATTGGCCTGGCGAATGCGGGGCTGGTGCGATTAACCCTGTTTGCCAGCGATATGAGTAAAGGTACGGTTTCTGCGGCGATGGGGATGTTACAAATGCTGATCTTTACCGTCGGTATAGAAATCAGTAAACATGCCTGGCTGAACGGGGGCAACGGCCTGTTTAATCTCTTTAACCTTGCCAACGGAATTTTGTGGCTGCTGCTGATGTTTATCTTTTTAAAAGATAAACAAACAGGAAATTCAAACGACGGATAAGAAAATGCCTGGTTGCTTTGCACAATCAGGCATTCATGGATTAATGGTGATGGTCGTCGATTTGATGTTCGATAACCATCCCTTCGCCTACGCTGGCAAGGTGACGAACATAC
This sequence comes from Escherichia sp. MOD1-EC6819, assembly GCF_002965765.1. Lineage (NCBI taxonomy): Bacteria > Pseudomonadati > Pseudomonadota > Gammaproteobacteria > Enterobacterales > Enterobacteriaceae > Escherichia > Escherichia sp. MOD1-EC6819. The sequence continues at coordinate 148,686 of NZ_PTRG01000010.1, forward strand.
GGATGTGGGCGGTAAGCCGGCGCTGGAGTAGGCGCCACATAGACAGTTTGCGGTACAGTCGCGACGCTGACCGCTTGTGGAACGCTGACTGAATCGGGGACTACCACCACTTTGTATCCGCTCGGCACATCAACGGTGACACTTTGCGCCATTGCCACACCAGTAAAACTCAACAGAAACGCGCCCAGCAGTACACAATTTTTCATCATCATTTCGCCTGAAATAATCCAGAAGGGGAATTTCCGCGAATTATGCATCCTTCATTCAGGCATTGTGTTGCCGGGCGTGCTGCCGTTTTATTGATTAAATGGCGCTTCGTGCTTAAGAACTTTATCGATCACATCCAGTACGCCTTCACGGTTATTGGAGCCAGCGCGGTATTTCGCCGCAGCTACGACCGCGTTGCCGGCATTTTCCATCGCAAAGCTAAAGCCAGCCTGGCGCAGCATTTCGATATCGTTACCGCCATCGCCAAAGACCACCACTTCACTGTCGTCTATTCCCCATAACTTCTGGAGTTGCCGCAGGCCATTGGCTTTATGTACGCCGGGGATAATCAGATCGATGCTACCGTTGCCGGTGTGAACCGGCACCATAATATCGCCAATCGAATCATGTAACTCTTTTTGCACTTGCGGAATCAGTTCATCGGAAAGATTCAGGCCAAACTTAAAGAAGATATCTTCTAAGTTGTCAAAGTTATCGACATATTCCAGACGGTGATAATACATTTCCGCCACCGTTTTCATGGCATCGTCATATTTTTTGAGGGTATAGGCGCTATTTTTTCCGCAGGCAATAATTTCCACTTCCGGGCGCGTCAGTAAATGTTCCACTACAGTGGTAAATGCATTTTTCGACAGCTTGCCATTAAAAACATCTTTGCCTTCGCTCACTACCCAACCGCCGTTTTCTGCCACAAAGGCAATTTCATCGGCAATTTCGGGGAAGAAAGAGATCAACTGATAATATTGATTCCCGCTGGCGACCACAAAGCGAATCCCTTGTGCTTTCATTTGCTGATATTGAGCCATAAACCGCTCGCGGTTATAGGTTTTTTGATCGCTTAAGAAAGTACCATCCATGTCTACCGCAATTAATTTAATGCTCATCAACTATTCTCCATCGCCGTCTGCGTTTTGGTATCGGGTTTGGCGACGGCCTTCGCGACAATAGCCGCGAGAATAACCAGCGCCAGTACAACCAGCATTGCACTACGTAATCCATAATGTTCGCCGAGATAGCCCAGCAGCGGCGGCCCGACGAGGAAAGCCAGATAACCGGTTGTTGCTACCACGCTGACGCGGGTCGGCGCATCGGGGCCGGTATCACTGGCGGCAGAAATGGTCAGTGGGAAGCCCAGAGAAGCTCCCAACCCCCAAAGGACAACAGACACCCCCGCGACCCAGGCGCTATCGACAAAAATAATCAGCCCAATACCCAACGCACCCATTAGCGCACTGGCCCGAACCACGGCAACGCGACTGTAACGGTCTATGAACCAACCGCCAGTGAAGCGTCCAACGGTCATCCCCAGGGTAAAACCGGCATAAATCAGCGAGCCGGAAGTAGGGCTAAAACCGTGACCATCAACCATTAATAAGGGTAACCAGTCGTTGGCAGAACCTTCTGCAAACGCCATCGCCAGCACCACGACACCAATCAACAGCAACTGGATATCGCGATAAAAAGGTACGCCTTTTTCGCCATGCTGCGTGCCATCGGCGGCATTTTTTCCTGTTCCGTCAGGGATTGCCTGAATGGCGATATAAATAGGTGCAATGCCGACCAGTGCCGCCAACAAAATATGCACAGTTGCCGGAACGCCAAAGGCCGTCAGCGCCATCCCGACACCAGCACCTGCCAGCGTGCCCAGGCTATAAAAGCCGTGCATCATCGGCAAAACCGTTTTATTCATTTCTCGCTCAACGGCGGCACCTTCAACGTTTATAGCAACTTCAGCGGAACCAAAACTGGCTCCAAAGACGCCAAGACCCACGGCAAAGAGCACGGGCGATGTCAGCCAGAGTGCCAGACTTAATATCATCATCCCGATCAACGCGCAGGACATCGTGACCAGGATGACATTACGCGTCCCAAAACGTTTCACTAACCACGCCGAGCAGAGAATTCCGCTCATCGAACCGATCGACAAGCCAAAGAGTACACCGCCCATTTCAGCGATCGAAACAGAAAGAATGTCGCGAATCGCTGGCGTACGGGTTGCCCAGGACGCCATTAACAGGCCTGGCAAAAAGAAGAACATAAACAGCGCCCAGGTTCGGCGTTTCAAGGCATTACGTGAAGAATTTACGGTCATAGATCACGTCAAAAAAAGAAGAGGGAAGACAACATTAGCAAGGTTGTGTACATTTGTACACAATTGCAAAGAGAGGAAATGACATGCGTCGCGCTAACGATCCGCAACGGCGAGAAAAAATCATCCAGGCCACGCTGGAGGCGGTGAAACTTTACGGAATACATGCCGTTACACACCGCAAAATCGCTACCCTTGCCGGAGTGCCGTTGGGGTCGATGACCTACTATTTTTCAGGAATTGATGAGCTGCTGCTGGAGGCGTTCAGCAGTTTTACAGAGATAATGTCTAAGCAATATCAGGCATTTTTTAGTGATGTCAGTGATGCTTCAGGCGCCTGCCAGGCCATAACTGACATGATCTACAGCTCGCAGGTTGCAACGCCGGATAACATGGAACTGATGTATCAACTCTACGCATTGGCCAGCCGAAAACCGCTATTAAAAACGGTGATGCAAAACTGGATGCAGCGCAGTCAGCAAACGCTCGAACAATGGTTTGAACCCGGAACCGCCCGCGCGCTGGATGCATTTATTGAAGGGATGACACTGCATTTTGTCACTGACCGTAAGCCGCTATCGCGCGAGGATATTTTGCAGATGGTGGCGCAATTGGCAGGGCAGGAGATAAATTTCAGGCAACAAAAAACCCACCAACCTTGAACCGAAATGGCGGGGTTGATGGGCTCCACAAAATGGGGACATCAAAGAAAAGCAGTGGCACTAATTAAGACTGATGCCCCGAGGAAAAGTTCTGCGGTTGTGCAAAAAAATTTCATTTTTGGGGCAACTTCAGTTTTATCCGAGTCCTGGCCATACCATTACGATGATTGTCCCTGCCAACGTCAGCAGCACGTTAGCTATTGCATAAGTGCCCGCATAACCTAATGCCGGAATGTTGCTGCGCGCAGTGTCGCTGATGATCTCCATTGCTGGAGCACAAGTACGCGCGCCCATCATTGCACCGAACAACAGCGCGCGGTTCATGCGCAGCACGTAAGCGCCAAACAGGAAGCAAATCACAACGGGCACCAGGCTGACAATTAACCCGGCAATCAACATCTGACCGCCAATCGCGCCCAGGCCGTTATTGATGCCGCTGCCGGCACTTAAACCAACGCCCGCCATAAATACCATCAAACCGAACTCTTTCACCATGCTTAACGCGCCCTGGGGAATATAGCCGAAGGTTGGGTGGTTCGCTCGCATAAAGCCCAGCATAATACCAGCGAATAACAACCCGGCAGCGTTACCCATGCCGAAGCTGAATGTGCTGAACTGGAAGGTGATCATCCCGATCATCAGACCGATGACAAAGAACGCGCAGAATGCCAGTAGATCAGTAACCTGGCTGTGAATCGAGATAAAGCCGATGCGATCGGCGATGGTTTTCACGCGACGGGCATCGCCGCTCACCTGCAATACATCGCCTTTATTAAGCACCACGTTATCGTCGATCGGCATTTCGATCTGGCTGCGAATGACGCGGTTAAGGAAACAACCGTGATCGGTCAGCTTCAGTTGTGCCAGACGTTTACCGACAGCGTTATGGTTTTTGACGACCACCTCTTCAGTGACGATACGCATGTCGAGAAGGTCTCGATCAAAAACTTCTTTACCATTACGGAAGCTGGGATCGAGTCGGGCGTGGGCGTCGGGATAGCCTACCAACGCTATTTCATCGCCCATCTGTAGCACGGCGTCACCATCCGGATTTGCCAGAATCCCGTTACGACGAATACGTTCAATGTAGCAACCTGTTTGTCGATAAATACCCAGTTCACGCAAGTTTTTGCCGTCGGCCCAGGCGACCAGTTCCGGGCCGACGCGGTAGGCGCGAATTACCGGCAGATAGACTTTACGGCTGGCGTCGGTGTCCAGACCTCGCTCACGAGCGATTTGCTGGGCGCTGGTCTGTAAGTCCTGATGCTGCAACTTAGGCAAGTAACGCGCACCGACAATCAAACTCACCAGGCCAATCAAATAGGTTAATGCATACCCGAGGCTTAAATTATCCAGTGCCGCAGAGAGTTGCCTGCTTTCTATTCCAGAGTGGCGTAAGGTATCGCCCGCACCAACCAAAACCGGTGTTGATGTCATTGAGCCAGCCAACATACCAGCCGTCAGGCCGATGTCCCAGCCAAACAACTTACCCAGCCCTAAGGCGATCAGCAGTGCACTACCGACCATTACCAGGGCTAACATTAGGTAATTTTTACCATCGCGGAAAAAAATGGAAAAAAAGTTGGGTCCGGCTTCGACCCCGACGCAGAAAATAAACAGCATAAAGCCAAGATTAAGCGCGTCGGTGTTAATACTGAAATGTTGTTGCCCTAATAACAGTGATACGACTAAAACGCCAATGGAATTACCCAGTTGGATTGAACCAAGTCGTAATTTTCCGAGACATAGTCCAAGCGCGAGGACCACGAATAATAACAGAATGTAATTCCCATTTAACAATTCGGCGACGTTTATATTCACGGAGACTAACTTCTTGTTTACGAGTAAGCTGTTGAAAGAAATGGTAATTTAAGATAATGTTTTTACCTGAATTCAGAGCGCAGATTCATTCAGCGCACTTAATCAATAGTAAAGTAACAATATATTTTACTAGTGTAATCACATTAGATACCAACGGCTATAAGAATTGTGTTGGCCTATATTAGCATGGAATGCGAAGCGGCTTTATCTTACTGAGCGCCACACCGGCGAAAAATGTGTTCGATAGAGGCAGTGTCAGGAGGAACATGTGAAACATAAACAACATTGGGCGGGGGCAATTTGCTGTTTTGTCCTCTTTATTGTGGTGTGCCTTTTTCTGGCGACACATATGAAGGGAGCTTTTCGGGCTGCCGGGCACCCTGAAATCGGCTTACTGTTTTTCATTCTTCCTGGGGCTGTAGCCAGCTTTTTTTCGCGGCGTAGAGAAGTCCTTAAACCACTGTTTGGCGCAATGCTGGCAGCACCCTGTTCTATGTTAATTATGCGTCTGTTTTTTTCACCATCACGCTCATTCTGGCAGGAGCTGGCGTGGTTGTTGAGTGCCGTCTTCTGGTGTGCGCTGGGCGCGTTATGTTTTTTGTTTATTAGTAGCTTGTTCAGGCCACAACACAGAAAAAATCAATAAAGCCCTCAAACAGAGAGGGCTTATCCGGTAATCAGGCGTCAAGATTCTCTTTCACCCAGGCAGCAAAATCGGTATAGCCACCGATGTGTTGCTGATCGACAAAAATCTGCGGTACGGTTTCTACCGGCTTGCCAGCTTTCTGTTGCAGATCCTCTTTAGTGATCCCTTCAGCACGAATATCCACATACTGATAGTGAAAATCATCGTGTTCATTACTTAACTTTTCTGCCAAATCTTTGGCACGCACGCAGTAAGGGCAACCCGGACGACCGAAAATAACGGTTTGCATTGGCTTTCTCCATTTATCTGTCATGTGTGCATGATCACGCCAAATCTTATTCGCTGAAAGTAGGTTTAACCTGTTGCATTGATTGCTTAAAGCTATAACTGTTAAGCACAACGCGGCGAAAGGTTTTAAACTGGCTGCTCACTTTGCAGAGGGAAGTCTATGCGCGCGATCGGTAAATTGCCTAAAAGCGTGTTGATACTGGAATTTCTCGGAATGATGTTACTGGCGGCGGCGTTACTGTCGATAAGTGACAACTTTTCGCTTCCAGCGCCGTTTTCTACGCCAGAAGCGCAAATTCTGATGATTTTTCTCGGTGTTTTGCTCATGCTTCCCGCTGCGGTGGTGGTTATTCTTCAGGTGGCAAAACGGCTGGCCCCGCAACTGATGAATCATCCACCGGAATCTTCACGTTCAGAAAGAGAAAAAGATAATGACGCCAACCATTGAACTTATTTGTGGTCACCGCTCCATTCGCCATTTCACTGATGAACCTATCTCCGCTGAACAGCGTGAGGCGATTATCAACAGCGCCCGTGCGACCTCCAGTTCCAGCTTTTTGCAGTGTAGTAGCATTATTCGCATTACCGACCCCGCATTGCGTGAAGCCCTGGTGCCGCTGACCGGTGGGCAAAAACACGTTGCGCAAGCGGCGGAGTTTTGGGTGTTTTGCGCCGACTTTAACCGTCATTTGCAGATCTGCCCGGATGCTCAACTCGGCCTGGCTGAACAGTTGTTGCTCGGTGTTGTTGATACGGCGATGATGGCACAAAACGCCTTAATCGCAGCGGAATCGTTGGGGTTAGGCGGTGTATATATTGGCGGCCTGCGCAATAACATTGAAGCGGTGACGGCGCTGCTGAAATTACCAAAGCATGTTCTGCCGCTGTTTGGCCTGTGTCTCGGCTGGCCTGCGGATAACCCGGATCTCAAGCCGCGTTTACCGGCTTCCATTTTGGTGCATGAAAACAGCTACCAACCGCTGGATAAAGATGCTCTGGCACAGTATGACGAGCAACTGGCGGAATATTATCTTACCCGTGGCAGTAATAATCGCCGGGATACCTGGAGCGATCATATTCGCCGGACGATTATCAAAGAAAGCCGTCCTTTTATTCTCGATTATTTGCATAAACAAGGTTGGGCGACGCGCTAAAACCGTTACGGCGATGTATTATACGCGGGCTTTTGACCAGGTCTGACAGAGAGGTGCAGGGTGAAAATTGCCATATTGTCCCGGGATGGAACGCTCTATTCGTGTAAGCGGCTGCGTGAAGCCGCCATACAGCGTGGTCACCTGGTTGAAATTCTCGATCCGCTTTCTTGCTACATGAACATAAATCCTGCGGCGTCTTCCATTCACTACAAAGGCCGTAAGTTACCCCATTTTGACGCAGTGATCCCACGCATTGGCACTGCTATAACCTTTTATGGGACGGCGGTGCTGCGCCAGTTCGAAATGCTGGGCAGTTACCCGCTGAACGAATCGGTCGCGATTGCCCGGGCGCGTGACAAATTGCGTTCCATGCAACTGCTGGCGCGTCAGGGCATTGACCTGCCTGTCACGGGGATTGCGCATTCGCCGGATGATACCAGCGACTTAATCGATATGGTCGGTGGTGCGCCACTGGTGGTTAAGCTGGTCGAAGGCACGCAGGGAATTGGTGTGGTGCTGGCGGAAACGCGCCAGGCGGCAGAAAGCGTGATTGATGCTTTTCGCGGCCTGAACGCTCATATTCTGGTGCAGGAATATATCAAAGAGGCGCAAGGGTGCGATATCCGCTGTCTGGTCGTCGGTGATGAAGTTGTCGCGGCGATTGAACGGCGGGCGAAAGAGGGCGATTTTCGCTCCAATTTGCATCGTGGCGGCGCGGCAAGCATCGCCAGTATCACGCCGAAGGAGCGTGAAATCGCCATCAAAGCCGCGCGAACGATGGCGCTGGATGTTGCCGGTGTGGATATTCTGCGTGCCAATCGCGGGCCATTGGTGATGGAGGTGAATGCGTCGCCGGGGCTGGAAGGAATAGAAAAAACCACCGGTATCGACATTGCGGGTAAAATGATCCGCTGGATCGAACGCCACGCCACGGCAGAATATTGCCTGAAAACGGGTGGTTAGTCGCAATCACATTACTGATCATGGTTTTGCCTGCGCTTTTTGCGTAAGCTGTGCCAGTCTTTTTATCGGAAGAGGTTGTACAAAATTATGACATCGCTGGTCGTTCCTGGTCTGGATACGTTGCGTCAATGGCTCGATGACCTGGGGATGAGTTTTTTTGAATGTGATAACTGTCAGGCTTTGCATCTGCCCCATATGCAGAATTTCGACGGTGTCTTTGATGCCAAAATCGACCTGATTGATAACACAATCCTGTTTTCTGCCATGGCGGAAGTCAGGCCTTCAGCCGTGTTGCCGCTGGCGGCGGATTTATCAGCCATCAATGCCAGCTCACTGACCGTGAAAGCATTTCTCGATATGCAGGATGATAATCTGCCAAAGCTGGTGGTTTGCCAGTCTTTATCTGTTATGCAGGGCGTAACCTATGAACAGTTTGCATGGTTTGTACGCCAGAGCGAAGAGCAGATTTCAATGGTCATCCTCGAAGCTAATGCCCATCAGCTGCTGTTGCCGACTGACGATGAAGGGCAAAACAACGTTACCGAAAACTATTTCCTTCACTGATAACTTTCTTCGAGCACGCAGTCGCTGCCGCAGTGACTGCGCGTCGTAATATTTCCTGCTGATTTTAACCCTTCATTAAAGATTATTTCACTTCTATTGTGCCAGATTTGCTTTATCACATAGAGCAAATGCGCATAAAAATTTGTTAAATACCGTTTTTTAATTACAGCTATAGTTTCAAACCCTGGCTAAAGTTATTCTTGCGAGGCTTTTATATAGCGAGCAATGCTGGCCGGGAGAGAGTTCTCTTTTCTTGCACCGCGCCGATAAAAAATATGCACGTTTATTGCATATCTTTCAGTGTGACAACTTTTGTTCGTTTGTTAACGAACTTTCAGAAGGAAAGAGATATGACCGCCTTAAATAAAAAATGGCTATCGGGTCTGATTGCGGGTGCTCTGATGGCCGTCTCTGTCGGCACGCTCGCGGCTGAACAAAAAACACTCCACATCTATAACTGGTCTGATTATATCGCCCCGGATACGGTGGCAAATTTTGAAAAAGAGACCGGTATTAAAGTCGTCTACGATGTTTTTGATTCCAACGAAGTGCTGGAAGGCAAATTAATGGCGGGGAGTACCGGTTTTGACCTGGTCGTGCCGTCAGCCAGCTTTCTGGAGCGCCAGTTGACTGCGGGAGTATTCCAGCCGCTGGATAAAAGCAAATTGCCGGAGTGGAAGAATCTCGATCCAGGACTGCTGAAGCTGGTGGCAAAACACGATCCCGACAATAAATTTGCTATGCCGTATATGTGGGCGACTACCGGGATTGGGTATAACGTCGATAAAGTCAAAGCAGTGCTGGGCGAAAACGCGCCGGTCGATAGCTGGGACTTGATCCTCAAACCAGAAAATCTGGAAAAACTGAAAAGCTGTGGTGTCTCTTTCCTCGATGCGCCGGAAGAAGTTTTTGCCACTGTGTTGAATTATCTTGGTAAAGATCCGAACAGCACCAAAGCGGATGATTACACCGGACCAGCGACTGACCTGCTATTGAAACTGCGCCCGAATATTCGTTATTTCCATTCATCTCAATATATTAACGACCTGGCTAATGGCGACATCTGCGTGGCGATTGGCTGGGCGGGCGATGTCTGGCAGGCCTCCAACCGCGCGAAGGAGGCGAAGAATGGCGTGAATGTCTCTTTCTCGATTCCGAAAGAAGGGGCGATGGCATTCTTTGATGTCTTTGCCATGCCTGCCGATGCCAAAAATAAAGACGAAGCGTATCAGTTCCTGAATTATCTGCTGCGCCCGGATGTAGTAGCACATATCTCTGACCATGTGTTCTATGCCAACGCCAATAAAGCAGCTACGCCGCTGGTGAGTGCGGAAGTGCGTGATAATCCAGGGATTTATCCTCCGGCGGACGTTCGCGCCAAAATGTTCACCCTGCAAGTGCAGGATCCGAAAATCGATCGTGTGCGCACCCGCGCGTGGACAAAAGTGAAGAGCGGAAAATAATCCGCTGCCGTAGATGCCGGACGGGCGCACCACTCCCGCCGGCAATTCGCACCATCCTGGTGCGCTTGCACACATTAAATGCCGGAGAGCAGCCGTGAATGACGCTATCCCTCGCCCGCAGGCGAAAAGTCGTAAGTCGCTGACACCACTATTAGAAATCCGCAATTTGACCAAATCTTACGATGGTCAACACGCGGTCGATGATGTCAGTCTGACCATTTATAAAGGCGAAATCTTTGCACTGCTGGGCGCATCCGGCTGTGGCAAGTCCACGCTGCTGCGTATGTTGGCAGGTTTCGAACAACTTTCTGCCGGGCAAATTATGCTTGATGGTGTTGATTTGTCACAGGTTCCGCCTTATCTGCGCCCCATCAACATGATGTTCCAGTCCTACGCGCTATTCCCCCATATGACCGTGGAGCAAAACATTGCTTTTGGTCTGAAACAAGACAAGTTACCAAAAGCGGAAATTGCCAGTCGGGTCAATGAAATGCTGGGGCTGGTGCATATGCAGGAGTTTGCCAAACGCAAACCGCATCAGCTTTCCGGTGGCCAACGTCAGCGAGTGGCGCTGGCCCGAAGCCTCGCTAAACGCCCGAAACTATTACTGCTCGATGAACCGATGGGCGCGCTGGATAAAAAACTGCGCGACCGGATGCAGCTTGAAGTGGTGGATATTCTGGAGCGTGTCGGCGTGACCTGTGTGATGGTAACGCACGATCAGGAAGAGGCGATGACCATGGCGGGGCGCATCGCGATTATGAATCGCGGTAAATTTGTTCAGATTGGCGAGCCGGAAGAGATCTACGAGCATCCGACTACCCGCTATAGCGCCGAGTTTATTGGATCGGTAAACGTCTTTGAAGGCGTACTCAAAGAGCGTCAGGAAGATGGTCTGGTGCTTTATTCGCCGGGGCTGGTGCATCCGCTGAAAGTCGACGCGGATGCCTCGGTGGTCGATAACGTGCCGGTACATGTGGCGCTGCGCCCGGAAAAAATCATGCTTTGCGAAGAGCCGCCCGCCAATGGTTGTAACTTCGCGGTGGGGGAGGTGATACACATTGCCTATCTCGGCGATCTTTCGGTGTATCATGTCCGCCTGAAAAGCGGGCAGATGATCAGCGCCCAGTTACAAAACGCCCATCGTTTTCGCAAAGGGTTACCGACCTGGGGTGATGAAGTTCGTTTGTGCTGGGAATCAGACAGTTGTGTGGTGCTGACGGTTTAAGGAGCAAAGATGAGTACACTTGAACCTGCTGCCCAGCCGGGCGGATTAAAGCAGTGGCTTACACAGTGGCAAATGAAGCACGGGCGCAAACTGGTGATTGCGCTGCCGTATATCTGGTTGATTTTGTTGTTTCTGCTGCCATTTCTTATCGTCTTTAAAATAAGCCTGGCTGAGATGGCGCGCGCCATTCCGCCTTATACCGAACTGATGGCGTGGGCTGACGGGCAACTGTCTGTCACCCTCAATCTCGGCAATTTCCTGCAACTGACTGACGATCCGCTCTATTTCGATGCTTATCTCCAGTCGTTACAGGTGGCGGCGATTTCGACCGTTTGTTGCTTATTGCTCGGCTATCCGCTGGCGTGGGCAGTGGCGCACAGTAAACCTTCGACCCGCAATATCTTATTGCTGCTGGTGATCCTGCCTTCGTGGACCTCATTTTTGATCCGCGTTTACGCCTGGATGGGGATACTAAAAAACAATGGCGTGCTGAATAATTTCCTGCTGTGGCTGGGGGTTATCGATCAGCCGCTGACCATTCTGCATACCAATCTGGCCGTTTATATCGGCATTGTTTACGCCTATGTGCCGTTTATGGTGTTGCCTATCTACACCGCGTTAACTCGCATTGATTATTCGCTGGTGGAAGCCGCGCTGGATCTCGGCGCGCGTCCGCTGAAGACTTTCTTTACGGTGATTGTGCCGCTTACCAAAGGTGGGATTATCGCCGGATCGATGCTGGTTTTCATTCCGGCGGTGGGTGAGTTTGTGATCCCGGAACTGCTCGGCGGCCCGGACAGCATCATGATCGGGCGCGTTCTGTGGCAGGAGTTTTTCAATAACCGTGACTGGCCGGTGGCCTCAGCGGTGGCAATCGTTATGTTATTGCTGCTGATTGTGCCAATTATGTGGTTCCACAAATATCAGCAAAAAAGCGTGGGGGAACACGGATGAATAATTTACCGGTCGTTCGTTCGCCCTGGCGAATGGTGATTTTGTTGCTGGGCTTCACCTTTCTCTATGCGCCGATGCTGATGCTGGTCATCTATTCATTTAACAGTTCGAAGCTGGTGACGGTGTGGGCCGGTTGGTCAACGCGCTGGTACGGCGAGTTATTGCGTGATGATGCGATGATGAGTGCGGTCGGCTTAAGTCTGACGATTGCCGCCTGTGCGGCGACGGCGGCGGCAATTCTTGGAACTATCGCGGCGGTTGTGCTGGTACGCTTTGGGCGGTTTCGTGGATCAAATGGCTTTGCCTTTATGATCACCGCGCCGCTAGTCATGCCGGATGTGATCACTGGCCTGTCGCTGTTGTTATTGTTCGTTGCTCTTGCTCATGCGATCGGCTGGCCTGCCGATCGCGGTATGTTAACTATCTGGCTGGCGCACGTGACCTTCTGTACGGCTTATGTGGCAGTTGTTATTTCTTCGCGTCTGCGGGAACTGGATCGCTCCATTGAAGAAGCGGCGATGGATCTCGGCGCGACGCCGCTGAAGGTGTTTTTCGTCATTACACTACCGATGATCATGCCGGCGATCATTTCTGGCTGGTTACTGGCTTTTACTCTGTCGCTCGACGATCTGGTGATCGCCAGCTTTGTTTCCGGGCCGGGAGCCACCACCTTACCAATGCTGGTCTTCTCCAGCGTGCGGATGGGGGTGAATCCGGAAATCAACGCCCTGGCAACATTGATTCTCGGCGCGGTAGGAATTGTCGGATTTATCGCCTGGTATTTAATGGCGCGCGCAGAAAAGCAGCGGATACGCGATATCCAGCGTGCAAGACGTGGCTGAAGACACTAAAATTTGCCAACCTGGCTACATAATGCCGCGCATGTCGCGGCATTGTTTTCATGGAAGACGAAACGTTGGGATTTTTTAAGAAAACATCTTCATCACATGCTCGCCTGAATGTGCCTGCACTGGTGCAGGTGGCGGCGCTCGCCATTATTATGATCCGTGGCCTCGACGTGCTGATGATTTTCAATACGCTGGGCGTGCGCGGTATCGGCGAGTTCATACATCGCAGCGTACAAACCTGGAGTTTAACGCTGGTCTTTCTAAGCAGCCTTGCGCTGGTTTTTATTGAAATCTGGTGTGCGTTTTCGCTGGTGAAAGGGCGTCGCCTGGCGCGCTGGCTGTATCTGCTGACGCAAATCACGGCCGCCAGTTATCTGTGGGCAGCTTCGCTCGGTTATGGTTACCCTGAGCTGTTCAGCATTCCCGGTGAATCGAAACGCGAAATCTTCCATAGTCTGATGTTACAAAAGCTGCCGGACATGCTCATCTTATTGCTGCTGTTTGTTCCCGCCACCAGTCGGCGGTTCTTCCAGTTGCAATAATGTGTATAATCCTCGCCCCTGATGATGTGAAGGTCAATGTATGCAGTGCGCACTTTACGACGCGGGTCGCTGCCGCTCCTGTCAGTGGATAACGCAGCCGATTCCAGAGCAACTCTCCGCTAAAACCACCGATCTTAAAAATCTGTTGGCCGATTTTCCGGTCGCGGAATGGTGCGCGCCGGTGTCTGGCCCGGAACAAGGGTTTCGCAATAAAGCCAAAATGGTGGTGAGTGGTAGCGTTGAAAAACCACTGCTCGGAATGCTACACCGCGACGGTACGCCAGAAGATCTTTGCGACTGTCCGCTTTACCCTGCCTCATTTGCGCCTGTTTTTGCGGCGCTAAAACCGTTTATCGCCCGTGCGGGGCTGACGCCCTACAACGTGGCGCGCAAACGTGGCGAACTGAAATATATTCTGCTGACTGAAAGCCAGATGGATGGCGGTATGATGCTGCGCTTTGTACTGCGCTCTGAAACCAAGCTGGCGCAACTGCGTAAGGCGCTGCCGTGGTTACAGGCGCAACTGCCGCAGCTAAAAGTCATTACCGTCAATATTCAGCCAGTGCATATGGCGATAATGGAAGGGGAGACGGAGATCTACCTGACCGAACAGCAGGCGCTGGCAGAGCGTTTTAATGACGTGCCGCTGTGGATCCGCCCGCAAAGTTTCTTCCAGACTAATCCGGCGGTCGCCAGCCAGCTGTACGCCACCGCGCGTGACTGGGTGCGGCAATTGCCGGTAAATCATATGTGGGATCTGTTCTGCGGCGTTGGTGGTTTTGGTTTGCATTGCGCAACGCCAGAAATGCAGCTAACGGGGATTGAAATTGCGCCAGAAGCGATAGCCTGTGCGAAACAATCTGCTGCTGAACTGGGTCTAACGCGTCTGCAATTTCAGGCGCTGGACTCCACTCAGTTTGCCACCGCTCAGGGCGAAGTGCCGGAGCTGGTGCTGGTTAATCCACCGCGTCGCGGCATTGGTAAACCGCTGTGTGATTATCTTTCGACGATGGCACCGCGTTTTATTATCTACTCAAGCTGTAACGCCCAAACGATGGCGAAAGATATCCGCGAACTGCCAGGATATCGCATTGAGCGGGTACAGCTTTTCGATATGTTCCCCCACACCGCACATTATGAAGTGCTGACGCTGCTGGTGAAGCAATAAAAAAGCCGCATCTGCGGCTTCAGATCGCAGACCTGGTGCGCTTTGTTCATGCCGGATGCGGCGTGAACGCCTTATCCGGCCTACAAATCGTGCTCAATCAATACATTGCAGAGTCGATGTTGTCCTAATAAGCGTAGCGCATCAGGCATCTTACTTTCGTCTCAGTCTCAATTACTGCGGGAACCACTGATCGCTGATTTTCTGATATGTACCGTCTGCTTTAACGGCTGCCAGTGCGTTATTCAGTTTCTCCAGCAGAGCTTTGTTATCCGGACGTACAGCGATGCCCAGACCGGTGCCGAAGTACTGCGGATCGGTTACTTTCTCAGTCGCAACGCCCAGTTGCGGATTGGTTTTCAGCCACTCATTAACTACCGCTGTATCACCAAATACCCCATCAATACGACCATTTTTCAGGTCGATAAATGCATTCTGATAACTGTCATAAGAGACGGTTTTCACTTCCGGATGCTGATCCTGAATATATTTCTGGTGGGTAGTGCCGTTTTCCATACCAATACGTTTACCTTTCAGGTCGGCAAAAGTCTTATAGGTATCTTTTTTGGCAATCACAACGGCTGAGTTTTCGTAATAGGGGGTGGTAAAGGCGACCTGTTTGCTACGTTCCGGTGTGATGTCCATCCCGGAAATCACTGCGTCATATTTTCTGAATTTCAGTGACGGGATCAGGCTGTCGAAAGCGTGATTAGTAAAAGTACATTCTGCCTGCATTTGTTTGCATAACGCTTTTGCCAGATCGATATCAAAGCCGACGATCTGGTTATTTGCATCCATCGATTCGAATGGCGGATAAGTGGCAGAGACGCCGAAATTGATTTTCTCTGCGGCAGAAGCGCCGAATGCACAGGATGCAAGTAATGCGGCAAGAACTAGCTTTTTCATGATGGAACTCCCGTCTGTCAATCTTATGATTATTAGCCGTGTCTGCGGCATGGATTTACAATGCCATCAAATGAATTTATATGCAATAAATATGATTAAATAGTTTGCGAGAGATAAAAAAAGACGGACAACTTAGTGGGTTGTCCGTCTTCATTATAAGGATTTATGCACTATGTGTGCCGGATAAGGCGTTTACGCCGCATCCGGCACAGGCACCGTGCAGGTGTCTGATGCGACGCTGGCGCGTCTTCTCAGACCTACAAAACCCCCCGGCGAATGTGTACGCAGTCACATTAATTCCGACGTTCAAATGCCAGTGCTTTACGCTCAATCAGACGCATCATCAGCGTCAGCAGGCCGTTGACGACGAGGTAAATAATCCCCGCCGCGCCAAACACCATTACGTCGTAGGTGCGTCCGTACAGTAACTGGCTGTAGCCCATCACTTCCATTAGCGTAATGGTGTATGCCAGAGAGGTACTTTTGAACACCAGCACCACTTCGTTGGAATAAGACGAGAGCGAGCGTTTAAAGGCATACGGCAGAAGGATCGCCAGCGTATCTTTTTTGCTCATTCCCAGCGCGCTACAGGACTGCCATTGACCTTCCGGGATCGCGCGAATCGCCCCGTAAAACAGCTGCGTGGTATACGCTGCACTGTTCAGCGACAATGCAATTAGCGCACACAGCCACGGTTCCGACAGCAAATGCCACAGCGCCGGATACTCCTGCAACGTCGGAAACTGACCTGGTCCGTAGTAAATCAGGAAGATTTGCACCAGCAGCGGTGTACCGGTAAACAGCGTGATATAACCACGCACCAGCCACACCAGCACCGGCGTTTTTAGCGTCAGGATGATGGTAAAAATCAACGCCAGAATCAGCGCCACAATCAGCGAGGCAACCGTCAGGGTCAGGCTGGTATGCAGCCCTTTCATCAGTTCGGGTAAATACTCAAGCATCAGCCAGGTCTCCGCTCAAAACGTGTCGCGCGCAGGTCAATGCGTTTGAGAATGTACTGGCTCAACAGGGTAATCACCAGGTAAATCGCCGCCGCCACAATGTACCAGGTAAACGGTTCCTGGGTACGGGTGGCGATGCTTTTGGTTTGCAGCATTAAATCATTCACACTAATCAAACTGACCAGCGCGGTATCTTTCAGCAGTACCAGCCACTGGTTGCCGAGACCAGGCAGCGCATGACGCCACATCTGCGGCATCACCAGACGGAAAAAGATAGCCGATTTCGACAGCCCCAGCGCCTGACCCGACTCCCACTGACCCACCGGCACCGCTTTCAGTGCGCCACGCAGAGTTTGCGAAGCATAAGCGGCATACAGCAGTGACAGAGCGATAACACCGCAAAGGAACGGACTGACATCGAAGTTTTCAATCTGCATCTGCACCGGGATCTCTACAATCCCAAGATTGATGGTGAAGCCATCCGCAAGCGTCAGCAGTAACTGCGAGGAGCCAAAATAGATAAACAGCACCACCAGAATTTCTGGCAGGCCGCGCAGAATCGTCACCAGCGCCGAACCTGCCCATGCAACAGGGCGCCATTTTGCTGACTCCCATACTGCAAAGAACATCGCCAGCGCCAGTCCGACAATCAATGCACAAACGGCAAGGCCGACGGTCATCCCGGCGGCGCTTGCTAAAGGAAAAAATTCATTCATCAGGAATTACTTCTGGAACCATTTGTTGTAGATGGTTTCGTAAGTGCCATCTTTCTTCACTTTTTCCAGCGCAGTATTAAATTTCTGCTGCAGTTCAGTGTTGCCCTGACGTACTGCGATGCCGAGGCCAGTACCGAAGTAATCTTTATCGGTCACTTTGTCGCCCACTGCCGCCAGTTTCGGGTTATCTTTCAGCCATTCGGTTACTACTGCGGTGTCACCGAATACACCGTCGATACGCCCGTTTTGCAGATCCAGTTTTGCGTTCTGGTAGCTGTCATACGGAACTGTGGTGATTTCCGGATGCTTATCCATAATGAATTTTTGGTGTGTCGTCCCGTTCTGCACACCGACTTTCTTGCCTTTCAGCTGATCAACGCTGGTGTATTTACCTTGCTGACCCACAAACAGGGCGGAGTTGTCATAGTACGGAGTGGTGAACAGCACCTGTTTTTCACGCTCTGGAGTGATATCCATACCTGCCATAACGGCGTCCACACGGCGGAATTTCAGACTCGGGATCAGGCTGTCAAATGCCTGGTTGGAGAAAGTACAGGTTGCATCAATCTCTTTACACAGCGCCTGTGCGAGGTCGACGTCAAAACCGACGATCTGGTTATTCGCGTCTATAGATTCAAACGGAGGATAGGAGGCTTCGGTAGCAAAACGAATGGTTTCGGCAGCTGTGGCGGAAAGACTAAAACCTGCAATTAACGCGGCAATCAGAACTTTTTTCATTGTCGTTATCCCGAATCTTTAGTGAGAGAGATAGTTTTTAAATGCTTCGGTTTGCGGCTCGGTAAAGCAGCGCGCGTCGCCTTGTTCAACGATGTGACCGTTTTCCATATACACCACACGGCTGGCGGTTTTACGCGCCACTTCAACTTCGTGGGTGACGATCACCTGGGTAATATTGGTCTCCGCCAGCTCACGAATGATGCTGACGATTTGTGCCGTAATTTCCGGATCCAGCGCGGCGGTCGGTTCATCAAACAGCAGTACCTGCGGCTCCATCATCAGCGCACGGGCAATAGCAACACGTTGTTGCTGACCACCAGAAAGGTGCAGCGGGTAACGATCGCTATAAGGTTTGAGACGCAGACGCTCCAGCAGTTTTTCTGCACGAGCCAGCGCCTGATCTTTACTCAAGCCGAGTACGCGGCATGGCGCTTCGATCAGGTTTTGCTGTACGGTGAGATGCGGCCACAGATTGTATTGCTGAAACACCATGCCGACGTTGCGACGCAGGTCGCGAATCGCTTTGTCTGACGGTGTTTTGGTGAAATCGAAATGGTTGCCTGCAATGTTGAGCGTACCGGAGCGCGGCATCTCAAGCAGATTGAGTACACGCAGCAGCGAGCTTTTCCCCGCGCCGCTGGGGCCAAGTAACACCAGCGTTTCGCCCTGCGGGCAATCCAGCGTGATATCGAACAGCGCCTGATGTGCGCCGTAGAAGCAATTAATGCCGTTTAATTGAATACTCATTGACACTCGTATACTGGCAGTCTGATAGCTATTGAGGTCGAAGATAGTACCTTTGACAGAATAATTATGCAATATTTCTGCTTTAAAAGTTAAAAGCAAAGCGCATTATTCAATAAACATAGCACAAAATAACGGGGGCGTTGTTCGGCGAGCATAAATGTCGGCATTCCTCTCAGAATGCCGGACAATTTATGGGGGTTATAATCTAATCAAGGGATTAACGATTCTCAATGGACTGGCGTAATGTCCCCGCTTTGGCGTGAACGCTGCCACCTAAATAGCGCACATCGTCGATGACCCAACACTGGCCTTCCTGAATCATCAGCACCTCATCCTGCCAGCTCTGGTCGCCTTGTTTCAGATCCACGCGCAGCGGAATATTACGTGCATCGCGATTCGGGATGGTAGAAGCACTGGCGACGCGGGCGCTGTCTGGCAAGGTGGTACGACTGGAGAAGGGATCGCTGCTTAACAATTCGCGTTGGTTGTTATCGCGGCTGGCATCACTGAGCAGTGCCGCCAGTTTGTCACTCAAGTACGGACGCAGAGCGGTAATGTCGTTACTGCGATGCTGAATACGGTAGTCATAGAATTGCTGAGCCACGCTGTCAGGGCCGCCCTGGACGCAAGAACCTGTGCGGGAGCCGTTGTCTTTATAGGCTGGCGTGACGGTGGTGCAAGCACTGAGTAACAGTGCGCAAGGGATAAGCATGGTCAATTTGCTGTAGCGCATAATGATTTCCTTATAAGCGAACACCTTGAAAGCGTTCTACGATAATAATGATATCCTTTCAATAATAGCGTATCAGTCCGATAATGCTTTTGAGATCGAAGGCTTAGCAAACAAGGAGATCGATCATGCAATTTTCCACAACCCCAACACTTGAAGGTCAGACCATCGTTGAATATTGCGGTGTGGTGACGGGCGAAGCGATTTTAGGCGCCAATATTTTTCGTGATTTCTTTGCCGGTATCCGCGATATCGTCGGCGGTCGTTCAGGGGCTTACGAAAAGGAACTGCGCAAAGCCCGGGAGATTGCGTTTGAAGAATTAGGCTCCCAGGCACGGGCGCTGGGAGCGGACGCAGTGGTTGGCATTGATATCGACTACGAAACTGTCGGGCAAAACGGCAGTATGCTGATGGTCAGCGTCAGCGGAACGGCGGTGAAAACACGTCGATGAGAAGCGTTTTCTGGCTGGTTGCGGCGATCCTGTTACTGGCAGGGTGTGCAGGCGAAAAAGGCATTGTCGAGAAAGAGGGATACCAACTCGATACCCGACGCCAGGCGCAGGCGGCATATCCCCGTATTAAAGTGCTGGTGATCCACTACACGGCGGATGATTTCGACACGTCGCTGGCGACGCTGACCGATAAAAAAGTCAGCTCGCACTACCTGGTGCCAGCTGTGCCGCCGCGTTTCAACGGCAAACCGCGTATCTGGCAACTGGTGCCGGAGCAAGAACTGGCCTGGCACGCGGGGATCAGCGCCTGGCGCGGGGCGACGCGGATTAACGATACCTCTATTGGCATTGAGCTGGAAAATCGCGGCTGGCAGAAATCAGCGGGGGTGAAATATTTTACGCCGTTTGAACCAGCGCAAATTCAGGCGCTCATTCCCCTGGCGAAAGATATTATCGCCCGCTATCACATCAAACCAGAAAACGTAGTGGCACATGCGGATATTGCCCCACAGCGCAAAGACGATCCTGGTCCACTGTTCCCGTGGCAGCAACTGGCGCAGCAGGGGATTGGTGCCTGGCCGGATGCATCGCGCGTTAGCTTTTATCTGGCCGGGCGCGCGCCCCACACGCCGGTAGAAACCGCATCGTTGCTTGAGCTTTTGGCACGCTACGGCTATGACGTAAAACCTGAAATGACGCCGCGCGAACAGCAGCGAGTGATTATGGCGTTTCAGATGCATTTCCGCCCGACGTTATATAACGGCGAAGCGGATGCAGAAACTCAGGCGATTGTCGAAGCGTTGCTGGAGAAATACGGTCAGGATTAGCGCGGCAGTTTTCCGTGGTCGCGCAGCCAGGCGGCAGTTTGCTCAATACCTTCATTTAGCGTGATGATCGGCTGATAACCTAACTCTTCCTGCGCACGCGTAATATCCAGCGTAAAGTCAAAATTCAACTTGGAGACGCCGTAATGGGTCAGCGGCGGCTCTTTTGCTGACTTGCGTCCTAAACGCTCCATACTGCGGGCAATCATATCCAGCATCGGGTAGGGGACGGAACGAATACGACAGTCAATATTCAATTCGTCGATCAGCTTCTGCACGATGCTGCGCAGTGTGCGATGTTCGCCGTTGGTGATGTTGTACACACGCCCGGAAGGCAACTTATCGCACGCTTCCTGACTCGCCAGCCACATAGCGTGCACGGCATTTTCATAGTAGGTCATATCGACCAGCGCGCTGCCGCCGTGGGGTAACAGGATGCTGCCGTAGTGGTGCATCATATGCGCCAGACGGGGAATAAAAACTTTATCGTGCGGGCCGAACAGACTTTGTGGGCGCAGAATAGTAAAGCGCGTCTGTGGGTTGGTCTGCGAAAGCATATTGATCACCTCTTCGCTGGCGGCTTTGCTGCGGGCAAATTCGTTGGCGAAGCGGTGAGGGCGAAAATCTTCTTTGATATCGCGATGGTGGTGATAATCGAAGTACAGGGAGGGTGAAGAGATATGAATAAAGTTACGTACACCCCAGGCGACAGCCCATTCGCCCAGGCGGCGAGTGGCACGAACGTTTGCCAGATCGAAAGCCTGCTGCGTTCCCCACGGCGAGGTAAAGCTGGAACAGTGCCACAGTGTATCAATGCCCGCGAGCATCACCTTCGCCTGCGATGAGACCAGCTCAGTCAGATCCGCATGGACAAACTCTGCACCTATTTTTTCCAGCAATTTGCCCATCGCTTCGTTGCGACCGGTTGCTCTCACACTGATGCCTTTCCGGCATAAAAACTCAACCGCGTTTCGACCTAAACCGCTGGTGGCGCCGGTAACCAGTACCTTCATATCATTCCACTGTTGTTGATAAAACGACGAGCGCATTCTTCCGTGATTTCCTCCTTGATGCAATGGGAAACGTGAAAGAATAACGCAGGTTTTTTTCGATTAATCTGTGCTTTGTTCTGCAAGTCTGGCGATTCGTTTTGCCATGCCGCGAAAAATAAACAGATGTGCTGGGATCATCAGTAGCCAGTAAAACAACCCTGGCATACCGTGAGGATGCCAGAAGGCGCGTACATCAATAGTGCGATAGTCGCCTTTATCTTCCAGTGTAAAACACAGTCTTCCCAGCCCCGGCGCTTTCATGCCAAATAACAGGGTAAGTTGTTTTTCCGGTTCGACGATAATCACTTTCCAGCTATCCACCGCATCGCCTGTTTGCAGATATTCCCGTGCGGGGCGACCTTTCGCCAGTTTGTGACCTATCGCGCGATCCATTAGCGCCCGGGTCTGCCACAAAATATTGCCAAAGAAATAACGCTCTTTACCGCCGATTTGATTCACCACCTGCCATAAAGCCTGAAGGCTGGCGGAAGTTTTAACGGTAAACCCCGCCTGTTTGGCGAAATAACCGTATTCTGGTCGCCAGCGGGCAAAGGCCTGAGCGTCGTATCCCCAGTCGCTGGAGTTGACCAGTTTTTCTTCCTCTTTCAACGTGCTACGTACCGCATCATCGAAAGCGATCAGCGGTTGTGGAATGAGTGCACGTAACGCGGTGTCATCTGCTAACAGATCGTGTTTCAGCCCCTGAATCAACGCTTTGGCGGTGGTGGGCGGTACGGAAGTAATCACATTGAGAAACCATACCGAAATCCAGCGGGTGGGAAAGGGGATGGGGATCAACCAGCGGCGCTTACCGCTTACGGTCATAAAATGTTCAAATTGTTGTTGATAACTGAGCACCTCTGGTCCGGCAGCTTCGAAGATGCGGTGTTCGCTGGCCGGATGGTCCAACAGCGCCACCAGATAGTGCAGCAGGTTTTCCAGCGCGATGGGCGTGGTGCGTGAACGAACCCAGCGCGGCGGGGTTAGCACTGGCAGGTTGTATACCATATCGCGCATGACTTCGAACGCCGCTGAACCTGCGCCAACGATAATTCCGGCACGCAATTCGGTCACCGGGACACCCGCTTCACGAAGAATGTCCGCCGTAGCCTGACGGGCGCGCAGATGGTCTGACTGCTCATGTGGCGGGGCTTGCAGTGAACTGAGGAAGATTAATTGCTTAACCGGCACTTTGCGCAGCGCATCGCGGACGTTGAGAGCCACCTGGCGCTCCTGCGCGATAAAATCGCCGCCTTCGCCCATGCTGTGCACCAGAAAATAGACGGTATCGATATCCTGCAATAGTGCCGGTAGGTTATCCGGCCAGCTAAGATCGACTTTATGGCAACTGACATTAGCCAGTTGCAGCTTCGAAAGTCTGTCGACGTGACGTGCCGCCGCCAGGATCTGATGCCCCTGCTGGCTGAGTGTGCGCACCAGATGCTGACCAATGTAGCCACTGGCACCGAGAACTAAAATGCGTTGCGGCACGTCTCTCTCCTTAACGCGTCAGGAAAGCGCGCCAGTGGGCGGCGACTTCCGCCAGTTGTTCGCGCGAGACGTCAAGATGCGTCACCAGGCGGACAATCGGCGAGGCGTTGATCAGTACGTTTCGCGCTTTCATGTATTCACCTAACGCGGCAGCTTTTTCTTCCCCGACGCGGACAAACAGCATATTAGTGTCCTGACGCATCACATCCGCGCCTGCTTCACGCAACTGCTCCGCCATCCAGGCGGCGTTGTCGTGGTCTTCCTGCAACCGTGCAACGTTGTTTTTCAGCGCATACATCCCGGCGGCAGCCAGAATGCCGGACTGGCGCATCCCGCCGCCGGTCATTTTCCGCCAGCGGATGGCGCGTTTAATATAATCACGATTGCCGACCAGTAACGAACCGACTGGCGTACCAAGACCTTTCGACAGACAAATGGTGAACGAATCACAATATTGCGTGATCTCTTTCAGTTCGCAGCCGTAAGCCACTACGGCATTAAAGATGCGCGCGCCGTCAACGTGTAGCGCCAGATTACGCTCGCGGGTAAATTCCCATGCCTGTTTCAGGTATTCACGCGGCAGCACTTTGCCGTTGTGGGTGTTTTCCAGACTGAGTAATTTGGTGCGGGCGAAGTGAATATCGTCGGGTTTGATTTTCATCGCCACTTTATCCAGCGGTAGCGTGCCGTCGGCAGCAGCGTCGATGGGTTGCGGCTGAATACTGCCCAGCACCGCAGCGCCACCGGCTTCAAACAGATAATTATGCGCGGCCTGACCGACAATATACTCTTCGCCACGTTCGCAGTGACTGAGCAGAGCGACCAGGTTAGCCTGGGTGCCGGTCGGCAGAAAGATGGCGGCTTCTTTACCGGAAAGCTCTGCGGCGTAGTCCTGCAAAGCATTAACGGTAGGGTCGTCTCCGTAAACGTCGTCCCCTACCGGGGCGGCCATCATCGCTTCGAGCATGGCGCGGCTCGGTCGGGTTACGGTATCACTGCGTAAATCAATCATGGCATGTCCTTATTTATGACGGGAAATGCCACCCTTTTTACCTTAGCCAGTTCGTTTTCGCCAGTTCGATCACTTCATCACCGCGTCCGCTGATGATCGCCCGCAGCATATACAGGCTAAATCCTTTGGCCTGTTCAAGTTTGATTTGCGGCGGAATGGCTAATTCTTCTTTGGCAACCACCACATCCACCAGCACCGGGCCGTCGATGGAGAAGGCGCGTTGCAGTGCTTCATCGACTTCAGACGCTTTTTCTACGCGAATACCCGTAATGCCGCACGCTTCGGCAATGCGGGCAAAGTTGGTGTCGTGCAGTTCGGTGCCGTCTGTCAGGTAGCCTCCGGCTTTCATCTCCATCGCCACAAAGCCCAGCACGCTGTTGTTAAAGACGATAATTTTCACCGGCAGTTTCATCTGCACTACTGACAGGAAATCGCCCATCAACATGCTAAAACCGCCATCGCCGCACATGGCGACCACCTGACGTTCCGGCTCCGTCGCCTGAGCACCCAGCGCCTGTGGCATGGCATTAGCCATTGAACCGTGGTTAAACGAACCTAACAGGCGACGCTTGCCGTTCATTTTCAGATAACGCGCTGCCCATACTGTTGGCGTACCTACGTCACAGGTAAAGATGGCGTCATCGGCAGCAAAATGGCTAATTTGCTGCGCCAGATATTGTGGATGAATGGCTTTCTCGCTCGGTTTAGCTAAATCGTCCAGCCCTTTTCGGGCATCGCGGTAATCTTCCAGCGCCTTATCGAGGAACTTGCGATCGGTTTTTTCTTCCACCAGCGGCAGCAATGCACGCAGAGTCGATTTGATATCGCCGACCAGTGCCATATCCACCTTGCTGTGTGCGCCAATGCTCGCTGGGTTGATATCAATCTGAATAATTTTGGCATCGGTCGGGTAGAACGCGCGGTAGGGGAACTGGGTGCCGAGCAGCACTAACGTGTCGGCGTTCATCATGGTATGAAAACCTGACGAGAAGCCGATTAATCCCGTCATTCCGACATCATATGGATTGTCGTATTCGACATGTTCTTTACCGCGCAGGGCATGGACGATTGGCGCTTTAATTTTTCCGGCAAACTCGACTAACTCTTTATGCGCCCCCGCACAGCCGCTGCCGCACATCAGGGCGATATTGCTGGAGTAACGCAGTAGTTGCGCCAGTTTGCGTAACTCTTCTTCTTCCGGTGTAACTACCGGCTGTGGCGCATGATACCAGTGCGAGGTCGCCCCTTCTGGCGCAGGTTTTAACGCCACGTCGCCCGGTAAAACGACAACGGAAACGCCACGGTTAAGCACCGCTTTGCGCATGGCAATCGCCAGCACTTGTGGGATCTGCTCCGGGCTGGAAACCAGCTCGCAATAGTGACTACATTCGCGGAATAACTCTTGCGGGTGGGTCTCCTGGAAATAGCCGCTGCCAATTTCGCTGGAAGGGATGTGGGCGGCAATCGCCAGTACCGGAACGTGATTACGATGACAATCGAACAGGCCGTTGATTAAGTGAAGGTTGCCGGGGCCGCACGATCCGGCACAGACCGCCAGTTCTCCTGAAAGTTGCGCTTCAGCGCCAGCGGCAAACGCCGCCACTTCTTCATGGCGGGTGGACATCCACTCGATGGTGCCCATGCGATTAAGACTGTCACTAAGACCGTTCAGAGAGTCGCCTGTGACTCCCCAGATGCGTTTCACGCCTGCCGATTCGAGTGTTTTGGCGATATAAGCTGCAACCGTTTGTTTCATGGTTCTCCATCTCCTGAATGTGATAACGGTAACAAGTTTAGTAGATGCTGCCTGTTGCGCTGGCTGAATACTGATATTTCTGTTGCTTTTAATCCGGGAATCGCCAAGGCTGATGCGAATGGCATTTTTACGATAAAAGGAGTTAATTCAGATGGTTACACCAATGTTAAATGCAGTGAACCGGATGCTGACGCATGAGGATTTTGGCAAATTATTGTTACGCCTGGCGGTGGGAGGATTGATGCTTTTCCACGGGATACATAAGTTATTTGCCGGAATTGACGGTATTAGTGGAATGCTGGTTGCAAAAGGTTTTCCTGGCTTTATTGCCTACGGCGTACTGATTGGGGAAGTGGTTGCGCCGATATTGATTATATTCGGTATTTTGACGCGACCTGCCGCATTGGTTATCGCCCTGACAATGGTCGTGGCGTGGTTGATGGTGGGAATGGGAAAAACAGGGATGCTGGATAAAACCGGAGCCTGGGCGATTGAAAGCCTGGTTTATTTCTTTATTGCAGCTCTCGCCGTCGCTTTTCTTGGTGCCGGACGTTATGCCGTGGCGGGTAATTCTGCCTGGCGATAATTCCTTAAAAAATGCCCGGCTAAGTTTGCCGGGCATTAAACTTTAGGCGAGCACCATATCCCCCTGCGGATGACATGAACACGCCAGTACGTAACCTTCAGCGATTTCGGCGTCGGTCAGCGTCATGGTGCTGCTCACCGTATATTCACCGGAAACCACTTTTGTCTTACAGCAGCCGCAAACACCCGCACGGCAGGCGGCGACAACCGGAACTTTGTTGCTTTCCAGCGCCTCCAGCAGCGTGGTGCCAACCGGTGCGTAAAATTCTTGCGCCGGTTGCAGTTTGGTGAATTTCAGACCGCTGGTCGCCGCTTCCGCCACTGACGTAAAGAATTTCTCTTTAAAGAAACGTGTCACGCCAAGCGTCTTCACTTCCTGTTCCACCCAATCCATATACGGCGCCGGGCCACAGGTCATCACAGTACGCGAAGCCAGGTCAGGAACGCTTGCCAACAGTTCGCGAGTGAGACGCCCAGCGATAAAGCCCTCACTGACGTTATTTTCTGCCACCAGCGTCACCGGATAATTACGCCACTCATCGGCGAAAATGACGTCCTGCGGCGTACGCACGTTGTAGATCACCTGTACATCTGCCTGCGGACGATTTTTCGCCAGCCAGCGACGCATCGACATAATCGGCGTGACGCCGCAGCCGGCCGCCAGTAACAGGAATTTATCTTCAGATTTATCGTCGCAGGTAAATTCCCCCATCGCGTCCGAAAGCCAGAGATAGTCACCGCGTTTCACTTCGCGGGTCAGCCACTGGGAACCGACACCGTCATCAATCCGCCGCACGGTCAGGGTGATGTATTCACTCACACCAGGTGTGGAGGAGATGGTATAAGCACGCAGCGTTTCGGCTGAGTTTCGCACGCTGACCAGCGCATATTGCCCGGCGCGATACGGATAGTAATCGTGGCAAATCAGGGAAATCGTCCACACATCCGGCGTTTCTTGCTTAATGTGATGAACCTGCATCCGCCACGGGCATTGATTCGTTGGCATCGTCATCGACAAACTCCTTACGCGCTCAACAGTTGCTTCATGTCTTCTTCAACAGTGGTGATAGAACGCAGGCCGAATTTCTCATTCAGCACCGCCAGCAGGTCTGGCGTCAGGAAACCAGGTGCAGTCGGGCCGGTGACGATATTTTTCACGCCCAGAGAAAGCAGTGTCAGCAGAATGACAATCGCTTTCTGTTCAAACCAGGAGAGCACCAGCGACAACGGCAGATCGTTGACACCGCATCCCAGTTTTTCTGCCAGCGTTACCGCCAGAATAATCGCCGAGTATGCATCGTTACACTGACCGGCATCCACCAGACGCGGCAGACCTTCGATATCGCCAAACTCAAGTTTGTTAAAGCGATATTTACCACAGGCGAGGGTCAGGATCAGGCAGTCATCCGGCACGCTGGTGGCGAAATCGGTGAAGTAGTGACGTTCGCCGCGTGCGCCGTCACAGCCGCCAAGCAGGAAGATATGACGCAGTTTTTCGCGGCTGACCAGATCAATCAGCGTATCCGCCGCGCCAAGCAGCGTCTGGCGACCAAAGCCCACAGTGATCAGGTGCGGAATTTCGCTGTACGGGAAGCCCGCCATTTGTTGCGCCTGGGCGATAACCGCAGAGAAATCTTCGCCATCCAGATGACGCACACCCGGCCAGCCAACAATACTGCGGGTCCAGATACGATCGTCATAAGCGCCCACGGTTGGGTCGATGATGCAGTTAGAGGTCATCACGATGGGACCAGGGAAGCGAGCGAACTCAACTTGTTGATTCTGCCAGCCGCTGCCGTAGTTACCGACCAGATGTTTGAATTTACGCAGTTCCGGATAGCCATGCGCTGGCAGCATTTCGCCGTGGGTGTAGACGTTAACGCCCGTGCCTTCGGTCTGTTCCAGCAGGTTGTAGAGATCTTTGAGATCGTGACCGGAAATCAGGATGCATTTACCCGCCGTCGCTTTCACGTTGACCTGAGTTGGCGTCGGGTGACCATATTTACCGGTTTCGCCTGCATCCAGAATGCTCATCACTTTGAAGTTCATCTGACCGATTTCCATTGAACATTCGAGAAGTGCGTTCATATCGGAAGGCCAGGTTCCCAGCCATGCCATGATTTTATGGTACTGGGCGTAAATATCGTTGTCGTATTGACCGAGAACGTGTGCGTGTTCCATATAGGCCGCCGCACCTTTCAGGCCATACAGGCAGAGCAGACGCAGGCCGAGAATGTTTTCGCCAATCGCCGCTTTATCTTTGTTCGGAGTAAATTCTGCTGCCTGACGTTGCAGTTCGCCGAGATCGTCGCTCGCCAGTTGTAAGTCCGCCATCGGATTATCGACGTGGGCGTTGGCATCTACAGCCAGGCATTGTGCTTTCAGCGCCTCGCGCAGGGCAATCGCTTCACGAGCGTAGCCGACAATACGCGGAGAATCGAAGTTAACGTTGGTCAGGGTTGAGAAAAATGCGCGTGGCGCAAAGCTGTCTACATCGTGGTTGATGATGCCGTATTCACGCGCTTTTACCGCCCAGGCCGAAAGCCCTTGCAGCGCCGCGATGAGTAAATCCTGAAGGTCAGAGGTTTCCGCCGTTTTACCACACATCCCCTGCGCGTATGAGCAGCCGTTTCCTGCCGGAGTACGGATAGTTTGTTCACATTGCACACAAAACATGATCACACCTTTTAAAGTTATATTTAATATACATGTTTAAGGTTAAGACTCTTCAAGACGGGATAAAAGGGGTTTTTCATGCAACTTTAAGGGAGATTGATTTAGCGCAATTTTGGCGGCAGGGATCTACCGCCAGAGAGGTATTACGCAGAGAAAAGGGCGATCAGAATTGGCACTAACAGACTAAGAATAAAACCGTGAACAATCGCCGCTGGAACCATCTCCAGCCCGCCTGTCCGCTGAAGCACGGGCAGGGTGAAATCCATTGATGTGGCACCGCACAAACCCAGTGCCGTTGAGCGACTGCGACGGATAAGACCGGGGATTAACATAATGGCGATTAGCTCACGAGTCAGATCATTAAAAAACGCCGCGCTTCCGATTACCGGCCCAAAAGATTCGGTCAACAAAATACCGGAAAGAGAATACCAGCCGAAACCGGAGGCCATTGCCAGCGCGGTATTGATGGGGAGATCAAGAATAAAGGCGTTAATTAAGCCACCAATTAAAGAACTGGCAACCACCACCACAGCGACAATCATTCCCCGGCGATTAAGGACAATCTGCTTTAAGGTCATGCCATTATTGCGTAGCTGAATACCGACGAGAAAAAGTAACAGAATTAAGGTGTATTCGCTGGCTTCAGTGGCGTGTTGTAAGAAACCTAATCCGCTAAGGCCAATGGCAAAACCAATTACGACTACGCCGCACAGTTTTAGCGACTCCAGCGCCATCGCAATACGTGACGGGAGTTTTTCTTGCTGATGGTGATTACGCCACGGCAAACCGCGCTCCAGCCACATAAGGGCGGCAATATTACACAGTAAAATAACGGTAATACTGACGGCAGAATAATGCAGAATCGCCAACAGGTTACTGGCGAGGTTATCGAGAAACGCCAGACTGATACCCATAAAAAAGAGAATAAGGTAAACCATCCAGCTTAATAGCTGATTAATAACTTTTAATGCAGCTTTTTGGCGAAGCGGAATGAGGTAACCCACAATCAGGGGAACCAGAATGATTAACAGCCCAGAAAACATGAAAACCCAGTCCTTGCAAAGAAAGAAGTCGAAATGCGCGATGACACACTACTGAAAGCGGAAGGACGAGTAAAGTTGCAATTAAAAGGAAATGTTATGCACAAGAAGGGGACTGCGTTGAGCTTAAAGATCTCGTCATTCTATTTGAGAGCTTAACATTGTTGCACTCCTTTCATGTGCAATGCCATATAAAGCCACTGGTGCAAGGAGCGCGCAGGGGGCGGCCAGTCGCCGCCGCCCCCTGCACCCCCGGGCTCTGGCGAACAAAATCGCCGCTGCGCGGTGCCTTCAGCTTATCCCCTTCGGCTACCGGGTCGGGCGCGAGGTAACGTCCCTGTAAGACGCGCCCTCAGCCCACATCCATGTGGGCTGCCCCGGCCTTCGGGGAACGCTTCAGCGATTTTGACGCCACCAACACCCGTGCGGTTTGTAACGTCGAAGATAAAACAATCAGGGCAGATAAAATGCCAATGCTAATTAATCACGTTTTTCCAGCAGAGTACGGTAAATCAGACCACCGATAATACCGCCGACAATTGGCACCACCCAGAAGAACCACAGTTGTTCTAATGCCCAACCGCCCTGGAAGATAGCAACCGCAGTACTGCGCGCCGGGTTAACGGAAGTGTTAGTCACCGGAATACTGATTAAGTGAATCAGTGTTAATGCCAGACCAATGGCAATGGGTGCAAAACCCGCCGGAGCGTATTTGTCGGTTGCACCGTGGATCACCAGCAGGAAACCCGCACTCAGTACCAGTTCAACCACCAGTGCAGAAAGCATGGAATAACCGCCCGGTGAATGCTCGCCATAACCGTTAGAAGCAAAACCGCTGGCTGCCGCGTCAAATCCAGCTTTGCCGCTGGCAATTAAATACAGCAATGCCGCCGCCACAATACCGCCGACAACCTGGGCAATCACATAGCCAACGACTTCTTTTGCCGGGAAACGACCGCCAGCCCATAAACCAATAGTGACTGCCGGGTTAAAATGACCACCAGAAATATGACCGACAGCGAAGGCCATGGTCAGTACGGTCAGACCAAAAGCCAGCGCGACACCAGCAAAACCAATGCCTAATTCCGGGAACGCTGCTGCCAGCACTGCGCTACCGCAGCCACCAAATACAAGCCAGAAAGTACCAAAACATTCAGCTGCTAATTTTCTGAACATATCCACCTCAATTAAAAATTGACCCTGTGAAAAATATGGTCGTTTTATAGGGTCGTCGTAAAAAAGTGACGACAGAAATAATGCGTGGGTATTTTAAAAACGAAGGCGAGTCATTCGCCAGATAAATAAATCCAGTAATTTTGATTTAGGGCAATAGTCAGTTCCCTCATATAGTCATTTGCCTGATTGACATTGTAGTGCAAACAACTGAATTAAGCCTTTGGTGGTAACAAAAATAATTCATAAGCTAATTATTTGATTTCGTTGTTTTTTCAGGGGGATCGTTAAGAGGGTATATAACACAATTATTCGCTCATTTTTCAGTCATTTGCCATGCTTAATTGTGCTGTCATCACGTATTGTCACCGTCTTTCTCGTTATACTGCCGGAGTAGAAGATAAATAACATATTTCTGGAGGGGATATGATTCTTGAGCGCGTTGAAATTGTGGGTTTTCGCGGTATCAACCGTTTATCGTTGATGCTGGAACAAAACAATGTCCTGATTGGGGAGAACGCGTGGGGTAAATCCAGCTTGCTGGACGCTTTAACCCTGCTGTTATCGCCAGAGTCAGATCTCTACCATTTTGAGCGCGACGATTTCTGGTTTCCGACGGGAGATATCAATGGGCGGGAACATCATCTGCATATCATTTTGACCTTCCGCGAATCGCTGCCAGGCCGACATCGGGTGCGCCGCTATCGTCCGCTGGAAGCGTGCTGGACGCCGTGCGCCGATGGCTATCACCGTATTTTTTATCGCCTGGAAGGGGAGAGTGCGGAAGACGGCAGTGTGATGACACTCCGCAGTTTTCTCGATAAAGACGGACATCCGATTGATGTCGAGGATATTAACGATCAGGCACGCCATCTGGTGCGTTTAATGCCGGTGCTGCGCTTGCGTGATGCCCGTTTTATGCGCCGTATTCGTAGTGGCACGGTGCCAAATGTCCCCAATGTGGAAGTCACCGCACGCCAGCTCGATTTCCTCGCCCGTGAGTTATCCTCGCATCCACAAAATCTCTCTGATGGGCAGATTCGTCAGGGACTTTCGGCAATGGTGCAACTGCTTGAGCATTATTTCTCTGAGCAGGGAGCCGGACAGGCGAGATATCGTTTAATGCGGCGGCGAGCCAGCAATGAGCAACGAAGCTGGCGATATCTGGATATCATCAACCGGATGATTGACCGGCCTGGAGGTCGCTCGTATAGGGTTATTTTGCTCGGCCTGTTTGCCACTTTATTGCAGGCAAAAGGTACATTACGGCTGGATAAAGACGCCCGTCCATTATTGCTGATAGAAGATCCAGAAACCCGTTTACACCCCATTATGCTTTCCGTTGCCTGGCATCTGCTGAATCTTCTGCCATTGCAACGTATTGCTACAACCAACTCTGGCGAGCTGCTTTCGTTAACACCGGTAGAGCATGTTTGCCGTCTGGTGCGTGAATCTTCTCGCGTTGCCGCCTGGCGTCTGGGGCCGAGTGGCTTGAGTACTGAAGATAGCCGACGCATATCCTTTCATATTCGTTTTAATCGTCCGTCATCGCTGTTTGCTCGCTGCTGGTTGCTGGTGGAAGGGGAAACAGAAACCTGGGTTATCAATGAACTGGCGCGCCAGTGTGGACACCATTTCGATGCCGAAGGGATCAAGGTCATTGAATTTGCCCAGTCCGGGCTAAAGCCACTGGTTAAATTTGCCCGGCGAATGGGGATTGAATGGCATGTACTGGTCGATGGTGATGAAGCAGGGAAGAAATATGCCGCTACGGTACGCAGCCTGTTGAATAACGATCGGGAAGCTGAACGAGAACATTTAACGGCGTTACCGGCGCTGGATATGGAACATTTTATGTATCGCCAGGGATTTTCCGATGTGTTCCACCGCGTGGCGCAGATCCCGGAAAATGTGCCGATGAATCTGCGCAAAATTATCTCGAAGGCGATCCATCGCTCTTCCAAACCCGATCTTGCCATTGAAGTGGCAATGGAGGCCGGCCGTCGTGGTGTGGAATCCGTACCGACGCTGCTGAAAAAAATGTTCTCACGCGTGCTGTGGCTGGCGCGCGGTCGGGCAGATTAACCGCGAAACATCGTTGCCATCTGTGGCTGAATGGCGTCGAGCATCTCATAGCGCCGACGGTATTCAGCTCGTTTTTTACTGGCGATTTCGGCAACTTCTTTTCGTGCTATCAGTGCCGGAAGGCGGTAATGGCGTTCAGCATCACATACGCCGCCAACCGATTCCCAGAAAGCGTTGTAATCTGCATGGATCTTGCCTTCTTTATCGCGATAACGCAGGCTGCGGTAAATATGCGTTTCATTACTGACGGCAATGATTTGCTCTACCTGTAAACGTTGGGCAAACAGGCAGGCAGCTTCCATCACGAGGCGTTTTGGAAATAGCCCGTGGCAGGCTTTCGTCGCATTCTGAATTTCCTGATGCGGAATTTCCCATTTCGCACCTTGCAGTCCACCAATAAACATCGTTCTTTTCCCCTGATATTCACACAGGGTAAAAGTGATCTCTGCCAGAGGAATACCTTCACTGTTGCGGAACAGGATTGTGCTGTCACCTTCTTTATCCATTGAGATCATCATGGTCAGCTCAAGCGTGAACGGCTCACCATTTTTACCTTCCAGCTTCGCCAGTTGCAGGCCGGGGGTATTCAAATATAAGCTGAATTCTTCTGCCGACATACACGCACGCAGCAATGCATAATGGTAACGTAGCGCCTCGAGTAATTGCTTACGGCTAAGATTGGCGGCAAGGTAAGGGCGATGCAGACGAACAGGCAGTCGCGGCTGGCGTGTTAACAGCGTATTGAGATTAGGCCAGTGGGATAGTTCGTTCATCCATTCAACGCTTAAGCGCGGCATAATCAACGAGCGCAGCAAAAATTTCTGACGAAAGCTACGTCGGTGCCAGAATTTACCTGGTCGACACTGTCCGCGTGCCAGACTAAGAAAAAGAGACAGGCTGCTGAGAGATTCAGATGGCGTAAAGGACCGTTCAGTTAGCTGCGACATATTCATGAAATCAATGGTTGTACATGACGCCGATTTCACCATTGCGTATCTTAACCAAACATCAATAGTGTGATTACTAACGTAAATTTTAGGGTTTTGTTGATATTTCGTTGAAGTTGATGACCCGGATTGGCATATGGAGTATTCAGAATATTTATGAAAAATCGGAGAACCGTGAAGAAACGTTACGTTATTGCGCTGGTGATAGTCATCGCCGGGCTGATTGCGTTATGGAGAATTCTCAACGCGCCCGTGCCGACTTATCAGACACTGATTGTTCGCCCCGGTGATTTGCAGCAAAGCGTACTGGCGACCGGAAAGCTGGACGCGCTGCGTAAGGTTGACGTGGGCGCGCAGGTTAGCGGTCAGTTGAAAACGCTGTCGGTGGCGATTGGCGATAAAGTTAAAAAAGATCAGCTTTTAGGGGTTATTGATCCTGAGCAGGCTGAAAACCAGATCAAGGAAGTGGAAGCAACACTGATGGAGCTGCGCGCGCAGCGGCAACAGGCGGAAGCGGAGTTGAAACTGGCGCGGGTGACGTATTCACGTCAACAACGTCTGGCGCAAACGCAGGCGGTTTCACAACAGGATCTCGACACCGCCGCGACGGAGATGGCTGTGAAACAGGCGCAAATCGGCACTATTGACGCGCAAATCAAGCGCAATCAGGCCTCTCTCGACACCGCTAAAACCAATCTTGATTACACCCGCATCGTTGCCCCGATGGCTGGGGAAGTCACGCAAATCACCACTCTGCAAGGTCAGACGGTGATTGCCGCACAACAAGCACCGAACATTCTGACGCTGGCGGATATGAGCACCATGCTGGTAAAAGCGCAGGTTTCTGAAGCGGACGTCATTCACCTGAAGCCGGGGCAAAAAGCCTGGTTTACGGTGCTTGGCGATCCGCTGACGCGCTACGAAGGGCAGATTAAAGACGTGCTACCGACGCCGGAAAAGGTTAACGACGCCATTTTCTACTATGCCCGTTTTGAAGTCCCAAACCCCAATGGTTTGCTGCGACTGGATATGACCGCACAGGTTCATATTCAGCTCACCGATGTGAAAAACGTGCTGACGATCCCTCTGTCAGCGTTAGGCGATCCGGTTGGTGATAATCGTTATAAGGTTAAATTGTTGCGTAATGGTGAAACACGCGAGCGTGAAGTGACGATTGGCGCACGTAACGATACCGATGTTGAGATTGTCAAAGGGCTGGAAGCGGGCGATGAAGTGGTGATTGGTGAGGCCAAGCCAGGAGCTGCGCAATGACGCCTTTGCTCGAATTGAAGGATATTCGCCGCAGCTATCCCGCTGGGGATGAGCAGGTCGAGGTGCTGAAGGGCATCAGCCTTGATATTTATGCCGGTGAGATGGTGGCGATTGTCGGCGCTTCGGGTTCTGGTAAATCGACCCTGATGAATATTCTCGGCTGCCTGGATAAAGCCACCAGCGGCACCTATCGCGTTGCCGGCCAGGATGTTGCCACACTGGACGCCGATGCGCTGGCGCAACTGCGCCGCGAGCATTTTGGCTTTATTTTCCAGCGTTACCATTTGCTTTCGCATTTAACCGCCGAGCAGAACGTTGAAGTACCCGCCGTCTATGCCGGTCTTGAGAGGAAACAGCGACTGCTGCGCGCCCAGGAGTTACTGCAACGACTGGGGCTGGAAGACCGCACAGAATATTACCCTGCGCAGCTTTCCGGCGGTCAGCAACAGCGCGTCAGTATCGCGCGGGCATTGATGAACGGCGGGCAGGTGATCCTTGCCGATGAACCGACCGGCGCACTGGACAGCCATTCTGGCGAAGAGGTCATGGCGATCCTGCATCAGTTACGCGATCGCGGGCACACGGTGATTATTGTCACCCACGATCCGCAGGTCGCTGCTCAGGCCGAGCGGGTGATCGAAATTCGCGACGGCGAAATCGTGCGCAATCCGCCCGCTATTGAAAAGGAGAATGTTGCTGGCGGGACGGAGCCTGTAGTCAAAACGGCGTCTGGCTGGCGGCAGTTTGTCAGCGGTTTTAACGAGGCGCTGACGATGGCGTGGCGGGCGCTGGCAGCGAATAAAATGCGTACTTTACTGACCATGCTGGGGATTATTATCGGTATTGCGTCGGTGGTTTCTATTGTCGTGGTGGGCGACGCCGCCAAACAAATGGTGCTGGCGGATATTCGTTCTATTGGTACGAATACTATTGATGTCTATCCCGGGAAAGATTTTGGCGATGACGATCCGCAATATCAACAGGCGCTGAAATACGACGACTTAATCGCTATTCAAAAACAGCCGTGGGTCGCCTCTGCCACCCCCGCTGTCTCGCAAAACCTGCGCCTGCGTTATAACAATGTTGATGTAGCTGCCAGTGCCAACGGCGTGAGCGGCGATTATTTCAATGTCTATGGCATGACCTTCAGCGAAGGCAACACCTTTAATCAGGAGCAACTCAACGGTCGCGCGCAGGTCGTCGTTCTCGACAGTAATACCCGCCGTCAGCTTTTCCCGCATAAAGCGGATGTGGTTGGCGAGGTGATTCTGGTTGGTAATATGCCAGCGAGGGTCATCGGCGTAGCGGAAGAAAAACAGTCGATGTTTGGTAGCAGTAAAGTGCTGCGCGTGTGGTTGCCTTACAGCACGATGTCCGGGCGAGTTATGGGACAGTCGTGGCTTAACTCAATTACCGTAAGAGTGAAAGAAGGCTTTGACAGCGCCGAGGCGGAACAGCAACTGACGCGTTTGTTGTCGCTGCGTCACGGCAAAAAGGATTTCTTCACCTGGAACATGGACGGCGTCTTGAAAACCGTCGAAAAGACCACACGTACTTTACAACTGTTTCTGACGCTGGTGGCGGTGATTTCGCTGGTGGTCGGAGGCATTGGTGTAATGAACATTATGCTGGTGTCAGTGACCGAGCGAACGCGGGAAATTGGCATTCGCATGGCTGTGGGGGCGCGAGCCAGCGATGTACTGCAACAGTTTCTGATCGAAGCCGTGCTGGTTTGTCTGGTGGGTGGCGCGTTGGGGATCTCTCTTTCGCTGTTAATCGCTTTCACCTTGCAGCTTTTTTTACCCGGCTGGGAAATTGGCTTTTCTCCGTTGGCGCTGCTGCTGGCGTTTCTTTGCTCGACCATTACCGGGATTTTATTCGGCTGGCTGCCTGCGAGAAATGCGGCACGGCTGGATCCAGTGGATGCTCTGGCGCGAGAGTAGTATTTGAGATAAAAATGCCAGCCGATCGGGCTGGCATTTTGCCTGTAGGATGTACACAATGAGACAGAAGAGCTATGCGACTGCCGCTTCTACTTCGACGGGCACAATAACACTGGCATGATTGCCTTTTGGCCCCTGGTGGACATCAAACTGAACGGATTGCCCAGCTTTTAGCGTTCTGTAACCATCCATCTGGATGGTGGAATAATGAGCGAAAATATCTTCGCCGCCGCCTTCAGGGCAGATGAAACCAAACCCTTTGGCATTGTTGAACCACTTAACAGTACCCTTTTCCATGCTTCGACATCCTTCGCAAATCTTATACAAGTAAGATGGAATAAACCGGGGTCAGAGAGGGGGCAGTTCAAAACCTCGCCAACTCTAGAAATACAATTTAGAGAAATAGGGCGAGTCGTCAAGCGTTTGACAGGGGCCAGGGGGTAGGTATGCATCAAAAATTTGAAGCAGTTAACGCTATTGACAGTAATGTGACTGATGTCGCTGATGCCAACGATAGATGATACTTATCTATTATGTGGAGTAGATTGGTCAGGCAAATAAGCTCTTGTCAGCGGCAGAGCGTTCTGCCGATAACCGTAACCGAAGATGATAACTGACAATGGGTAAAACGAACGACTGGCTGGACTTTGATCAACTGGCGGAAGAAAAAGTGCGTGACGCGCTAAAACCGCCATCTATGTATAAAGTGATATTAGTCAATGATGATTACACTCCGATGGAGTTTGTTATTGACGTGTTACAAAAATTCTTTTCTTATGATGTAGAACGTGCAACGCAATTGATGCTCGCTGTTCACTACCAGGGGAAGGCCATTTGCGGAGTCTTTACCGCCGAGGTTGCAGAAACCAAAGTGGCGATGGTGAACAAGTACGCGAGGGAGAACGAGCATCCATTGCTGTGTACGCTGGAAAAAGCCTGAATGCAGGCATAAAAATTGGGGGAGGTGCCTATGCTCAATCAAGAACTGGAACTCAGTTTAAACATGGCTTTCGCCAGAGCGCGCGAGCACCGTCATGAGTTTATGACCGTCGAGCACTTGTTACTGGCATTGCTCAGTAATCCGTCTGCTCGGGAGGCGCTGGAAGCATGTTCCGTGGATCTGGTGGCGCTCCGTCAGGAACTGGAAGCCTTTATTGAACAAACCACACCCGTTCTGCCTGCCAGTGAAGAGGAGCGCGACACACAGCCGACGCTGAGTTTTCAGCGTGTACTGCAACGTGCGGTCTTCCATGTTCAGTCCTCCGGTCGCAGTGAGGTTACCGGTGCGAATGTTCTGGTTGCTATCTTTAGCGAACAGGAGTCACAGGCGGCGTATCTGTTGCGCAAACATGAAGTCAGCCGTCTCGATGTGGTGAACTTTATTTCTCATGGCACGCGTAAAGACGAGCCATCTCAGTCTTCTGAACC
Source organism: Escherichia sp. MOD1-EC6819 (assembly GCF_002965765.1). Taxonomy (NCBI): domain Bacteria; kingdom Pseudomonadati; phylum Pseudomonadota; class Gammaproteobacteria; order Enterobacterales; family Enterobacteriaceae; genus Escherichia; species Escherichia sp. MOD1-EC6819. The sequence goes on from NZ_PTRG01000010.1 coordinate 187,836, forward strand.
AGGAAACCAGCCGAGCAGTGAAGAACAAGCTGGTGGGGAGGACCGTATGGAGAATTTCACGACTAACCTGAACCAGCTTGCACGCGTGGGAGGAATCGACCCGCTGATTGGTCGTGAGAAGGAACTGGAGCGCGCCATTCAGGTTCTCTGTCGCCGCCGTAAAAACAACCCGCTGCTGGTCGGGGAGTCTGGCGTCGGTAAAACCGCCATTGCGGAAGGTCTTGCCTGGCGTATTGTTCAGGGCGATGTACCGGAAGTGATGGCTGACTGTACGATTTACTCCCTCGATATCGGTTCTCTGTTAGCGGGCACCAAATATCGCGGCGACTTTGAAAAACGTTTCAAAGCATTGCTTAAACAACTTGAGCAGGATACAAACAGCATCCTGTTTATTGATGAGATCCACACCATCATCGGCGCAGGTGCAGCCTCTGGCGGTCAGGTGGATGCAGCTAACCTGATCAAACCGTTGCTCTCCAGCGGTAAAATTCGCGTAATTGGTTCGACAACCTATCAGGAGTTCAGCAACATTTTCGAGAAAGACCGTGCTTTGGCGCGTCGCTTCCAGAAAATTGATATTACTGAACCGTCGATCGAAGAAACTGTTCAAATCATCAACGGCCTGAAACCGAAGTACGAAGCGCACCACGACGTGCGTTATACCGCGAAAGCGGTGCGTGCGGCGGTAGAGCTGGCGGTGAAATACATAAACGATCGTCATCTGCCGGATAAAGCGATTGACGTTATCGACGAAGCGGGCGCTCGCGCACGCCTGATGCCGGTAAGCAAGCGCAAGAAAACGGTCAATGTGGCGGATATTGAGTCCGTGGTAGCCCGTATTGCGCGTATTCCAGAGAAGAGCGTTTCTCAGAGTGACCGCGATACGCTGAGAAACCTCGGTGATCGCCTGAAAATGCTGGTCTTCGGTCAGGATAAAGCCATTGAGGCGCTGACTGAGGCTATCAAGATGGCGCGTGCGGGTTTAGGCCACGAACATAAACCGGTCGGTTCGTTCCTGTTTGCTGGTCCAACTGGGGTCGGGAAAACCGAGGTGACGGTACAGCTTTCCAAAGCCCTGGGCATTGAGCTTTTACGCTTTGATATGTCCGAGTATATGGAGCGTCATACCGTCAGCCGCCTGATTGGTGCACCTCCGGGATACGTTGGTTTTGATCAGGGTGGTCTGCTGACCGATGCGGTGATCAAACATCCGCACGCGGTGCTGCTGCTGGACGAAATCGAGAAAGCGCATCCGGACGTATTCAACATTCTGTTGCAGGTGATGGACAATGGCACGCTGACCGATAACAACGGACGCAAGGCAGATTTCCGTAACGTGGTGCTGGTGATGACCACCAACGCCGGGGTACGTGAAACCGAGCGCAAATCTATTGGCCTTATCCACCAGGATAACAGCACCGATGCGATGGAAGAGATCAAGAAGATCTTTACGCCAGAGTTCCGTAACCGTCTCGACAACATTATCTGGTTCGATCATCTGTCAACCGACGTAATCCATCAGGTGGTGGATAAATTCATCGTCGAGTTGCAGGTTCAGCTGGATCAAAAAGGTGTTTCTCTGGAAGTGAGTCAGGAAGCACGTAACTGGCTGGCCGAGAAAGGTTACGACCGGGCAATGGGTGCACGTCCGATGGCTCGCGTCATTCAGGACAACCTGAAAAAACCGCTCGCTAACGAACTGCTGTTTGGCTCGCTGGTGGACGGCGGCCAGGTCACCGTTGCACTGGATAAAGAGAAAAATGAGCTGACCTACGGGTTCCAGAGTGCGCAAAAGCACAAGGCGGAAGCAGCGCATTAATCTGATGGTGTAAAGCCTTTTAAGTAGGTTGATAAAGTCCGTAATCCTGTATGGGGTTACGGACTTTTTTGTTTGTGAGGTGAGGGCGGTTGTAACCCTAATTTTTATGGTTTCTGTAACTTATTGATAATTAACGCTGCTGGAAGGCAAGGATAAAAAAGGGTGGCAGCAGGGAAATTGGATAGTTTTACTTTATTAACAACGGGCTAAACGTGTAGTATTTGAGTTCACTGCCGTACAGGCAGCTTAGAAAATTTGTCTGCGCGGGTCATGCGGGGTTTACCCGTTCACTGCCGTACAGGCAGCTTAGAAAGCAAATCTGGCAATCGAGGCCGCGTTTATTCGGTTCACTGCCGTACAGGCAGCTTAGAAATTCAGTAACAGTAATATGCGATTCTTTATGCGGTTCACTGCCGTACAGGCAGCTTAGAAATCGAGGCGACAGAAACATTCTACACGTTAGAAGTTCACTGCCGTACAGGCAGCTTAGAAAGATTGCATCGCGGCGTATACGGCTTTCTCAATGTTCACTGCCGTACAGGCAGCTTAGAAAGCTTTGTCAGAAGCGGGTGTGTTATTTCCAAAGGTTCACTGCCGTACAGGCAGCTTAGAAAATTGAGCGTGCAACCGAGCGCCAGATTAACGTGTTCACTGCCGTACAGGCAGCTTAGAAAAGAACGGGAAGGCGTGCAACTTAGGAGAGTTCGTTCACTGCCGTACAGGCAGCTTAGAAATTGTCTGACGGTCACTGATCGGCACGGTGTTGGTTCACTGCCGTACAGGCAGCTTAGAAAGTAACAATCAACGTGGAGTATAAATAATGTTAGTTCACTGCCGTACAGGCAGCTTAGAAATTGAGGCTACAGAAACGTTCTACACGTTAGAAGTTCACTGCCGTACAGGCAGCTTTGAAAGCAACGTGGACAAATACGGCAATCCTCATATAGTTCACTGCCGTACAGGCAGCTTAGAAAACGCCGAAGTGTTGGGCATCAAGGATTCTCCAGTTCACTGCCGTACAGGCAGCTTAGAAAAGCGGCATCGACTGCGCAACGGGGTTCCTGTCCGTTCACTGCCGTACAGGCAGCTTAGAAAGCTAAGGTAGAAGAGAAAGAACCTGAAGTTGAGTTCACTGCCGTACAGGCAGCTTAGAAAGTTTTGATGTATCGAAACTTACCGCTTCTACTGTTCACTGCCGTACAGGCAGCTTAGAAACAACATCAGCTCCCCGGCGTCGAGCATCTTTTGTTCACTGCCGTACAGGCAGCTTAGAAAGCTGAGCAAAACGCATTAACACAAGACTGGTCGTTCACTGCCGTACAGGCAGCTTAGAAAAAATCTGATGGGCGGCAGAAGTAGTTTTACCTGTTCACTGCCGTACAGGCAGCTTAGAAAGTACAGCCGGTCGCAGTATCACGACGGGCAGGGTTCACTGCCGTACAGGCAGCTTAGAAATCCCAGTTCTGCAGATATGCATCCGATACCGCGTTCACTGCCGTACAGGCAGCTTAGAAAGGAGAACGGCGGGAACGCGGTAGCACCAATGATGTTCACTGCCGTACAGGCAGCTTAGAAACAGCACGGTGCGTCCATCAAATTGACCGGTGGGTTCACTGCCGTACAGGCAGCTTAGAAATCTTATTGCCTCTTATCGCCTGGACTGGTTCCGTTCACTGCCGTACAGGCAGCTTAGAAATGGAAAGGGGCGAGCTTACTGTCAACGACGATGTTCACTGCCGTACAGGCAGCTTAGAAATGCGCACGTTCATCACATGCGGTGCAAATAATGTTCACTGCCGTACAGGCAGCTTAGAAAAGACACTCTCTGGTGGTGAGAAGCGGAAGGTTGTTCACTGCCGTACAGGCAGCTTAGAAAAGACACTCTCTGGTGGTGAGAAGCGGAAGGTTGTTCACTGCCGTACAGGCAGCTTAGAAAAGACACTCTCTGGTGGAGAGAAGCGGAAGATTGTTCACTGCCGTACAGGCAGTTTCACAATACGTAATGGTAGACGTTTGGTCATATCATGATGCTCTCAACGTCAAAACATTAGCCTTAGCACACAATAACAAATGTAATAATTGCGACAGAAATCAATTTCCTGCACAGAAATCAATGTTGTACTAATCCTAACGCCTTAAAACAAAAATAATCACAGGATGTGTTTATGTCTTCAAATTACCTTACTCCTTCTGACCTCAAAACTATTCTCCACTCCAAACGCGCCAATATTTATTATCTGGAAAAATGCCGGGTGCAGGTGAATGGTGGGCGGGTGGAGTATGTTACCAGTGAAGGCAAGGAGTCGTATTACTGGAATATCCCCATTGCGAATACCACGGCGTTGATGTTGGGGATGGGAACTTCCGTTACCCAGGCGGCGATGCGTGAATTTGCCCATGCGGGGGTGATGGTAGGATTTTGTGGTACGGATGGCACACCGCTTTACTCCGCCAATGAAGTAGATGTTGATGTCTCCTGGCTCAGCCCACAAAGCGAATATCGTCCTACCGAGTACCTTCAGCAATGGGTTTCTTTCTGGTTTATTGAAGACAAACGACTTGCCGCCGCGAAACGTTTTCAGTTAATCCGCCTGACACATATTGATAAGCACTGGACCAGCGCGAAAATGCAGCGTGAACACGCATTTCAACCTGATACCAGCGCGCTCCAGACCTTGATAAATCGTACTCGCGAAGAAATAGACGCGGCAGAAAACCATACGCAGCTTATGCTCGTAGAAGCCAAAATGACCAGGGCGTTATACAAAATGGTCAGTCAAACAGTGGGCTATGGCGATTTCACCCGCGCAAAACGGGGCGGTGGGATTGATATGGCCAACCGTTTCCTCGATCAAGGGAATTATCTGGCCTATGGCCTGGCGGCAGTGGCGGCGTGGGTAACAGGTATTCCCCACGGTTTAGCGGTAATGCACGGTAAAACACGTCGCGGTGGGCTTGTTTTTGACCTTGCCGATCTGATTAAAGATGCCCTTGTTATGCCACAAGCATTTATCGCCGCAATGGCGGGAGAGAATGCTCAGGAGTTTCGTCAACGCTGCATCAATATCTTTCAACAAGCGGATGCGCTGGATGTCATGATCACCTCTCTGCAGGAAACGGCTCAGGCACTGGCTAAGGGTGACCAATGAACGTCCTGATTATTTCGCGATGCACAAAAAATGCTCGTGTTGATAGTTGCCGTATTATTGATCAGTTTGCCGAACGCACAGGTGATGCCGCATGGCAAACGGTGATTACTCAGGAAGGTGTTAACACTTTACGCCGTTTACTGCGCAAAACGGCAAGACGAAACACAGCGGTTGCTTGTCACTGGCTGAAGAAGAATGGGCAAACGGAGCTGATGTGGATTGTCGGCAATATTCGTCGCTTTAATGCTCAAGGCCGCGTTCCCACAAATCGAACAACGCAAACCAGCCTGGTGAACAAAGAAGAACATCGCTGGCAGTGCGCGGAAAGCATTGCGCTGCTGGCGGCTATTGCTGGGTTATTTCATGATTTTGGTAAAGCAGGACGCAGCTTTCAGCAAAGCCTGACCAAAAAGAGTGCACGAAGTTATCAACCTTACCGGCATGAGTGGATTTCGCTGCGGCTTTTTCAGGCTTTTGTCGGTAAGCAGTCAGATGATGTGTGGCTGGAAAAACTTGGGGAATTAACGGCAGATGATGAAACCGCCATTCTTGAGCGCCTGCAAAAGGACACGCCTCATTTTTCCAATAGTCCATTCAGTTCGCTGCAACCACTCGCCAAAACGGTAGGCTGGTTGATCCTTTCCCATCATCGAATGCCGGAGAATCTTTCGCCACAACCGGAACAATCATGCAAAGGCTGTGAAAGTTGGCTGGAGAAGCAACTCAATGCTGACTGGAATGCCGTTAACCACCGTAAGAATGACTGGTCACCTCAGGATTTCGAGCAAGTCTGGCAGTTTCCGGCAGGCACTCCGCTTCAAAGCGCGAGCTGGCGAGAAAAAGCGCGTCAGATTGCCCGTCGGGCGCGTAACGCAGTCGCTTTAAAGGAATGGGGGCTGATGGAGCAACTGTTTCCATTACATATGGCGCGTTTTTGCCTGATGCTTGCCGATCACTACTATTCATCTAACGACGCGCAGCAAAAATGGCAAGATCCGAATTATATCGTCTGGGCAAATAGCGATCGGCAGAGCGGCACGCTCAAACAACGGGTAGATGAGCATCTTGTGGGCGTCGCGCATCATGCGTATTTGCTTGGGCGGCAACTGATGCACACACGGGCATCGCTTCCGGCAATTGCCCGACATAAAGGTTTTAACCAGCGAGCTACAGATGCGAAATATCGCTGGCAGGACAAAGCCTGGGATGTGGCGCGTGCGTTACGTGAACGCAGTCGGGAAGATGGTTTTTTCGGTGTCAATATGGCCTCGACGGGGTGCGGTAAAACCTTTGCTAACGCCCGCATTATGTATGCGCTTGCTGATGAGCGTGAAGGGTGTCGTTTTACCATCGCATTGGGATTACGTACGCTGACTTTACAAACGGGTGATGCTCTGCGCAGCCGGCTTGGACTCGGTGAGGATGAGCTGGCTGTACTGATTGGTTCGGCGGCAGTCAAACAACTCTGGCAGCAGGAAAAAACAGACAATGATTGTGGAAGTGCTTCGCAAGAGTCGCTGGCAGAGGAGCAACAGTTTGTTAAATACGAAGGCAGTCTTCATACCGGGGCGCTGGAAAAATGGTTGAAGGATGACAGCAAACTTAAGGAGTTAGTAAGCGCACCGATTCTGGTAGCAACGATTGATCATCTTATTTCCGCGACCGAAGGTGTGCGTGGCGGGAAACAGCTTCCGGCGATGTTGCGTCTGTTAACCAGTGATTTAGTGCTCGACGAACCTGACGATTTTGATATTGCCGATCTCTATGCAGTATGTCGTCTGATGAACTGGGCCGGAATGTTGGGAACGCGGGTATTACTTTCTTCCGCGACGTTGCCGCCAGATTTGATTCAGGCTCTGTTCGCGGCTTATCTTGCCGGGCGCAAAATGTGGCAGGCGTCATGCGGTACGAACGGCAGACCCGTCAATATCTGCTGTGCCTGGTTTGATGAAAAAGATGCCGATGCCACACAAATTGGTGATGGCGCTACTTTTCGTGAGACGCACAAAAAGTTTGTTGCGCGACGAGCGTTAATGTTGGCTGAAAAAGAACGACTGCATTTCGGGCGTATAGCTTCGATTTCATCCCCATCAAGCGCGATTCAGGATGTTATCGAAAGCGTGGCTCAGACGGTACATGAGCAAATGCTGAAGTTGCATCAGGCGCATCGCCAGCAACACGAAAGCGGCAAAACTGTTTCGCTGGGTCTGGTGCGCTTCGCCAATATTAATTCTCTGGTCGCGGTGGCCAAAGCTCTGATTACCATTCCTTCACCAGAAGATGTCTGCATTCATTATTGCGTTTACCACTCCCGACATCCGCTGGCGGTACGTTCAAATATTGAGAAGCGGCTGGATCGCGCTTTTACTCGTCATAGAGAAGATGATTTCTGGAAAAACGAGGATATCGCTGAAGCCTTACATAAAAGTCCGGAATCGCACCATATTTTTGTAGTGTTGGGCACATCGGTTATAGAAGTGGGGCGTGACTGGGATGCGGACTGGGGAATTATTGAACCGAGTTCTATGCGTTCGATTATTCAATTTGCCGGACGTATTCAACGCCACCGCAGAAATGTGCCAACCAGTGAGAATCTGGTTATTTTGCGGAGCAATATCAAAGCATTGCAGAAAAAATGCCCCGCATTTTGTAAACCGGGTTTCGAAACAAAAGATCGCGTGCTGAATAGCCATGATATTTGCGAGCTGATACCACTCACGGACTACCGGACGATTAATGCCTTACCACGGATCTTACCTGCCAATAATGAAAATAAACTGGCGGAACTTGAGCATAGTCGTTTATTCACCGAGTTGATGAGTAGTAAAAGCAAACATGTGGTAGCTGCGCAATGGTGGCGCGCACCGCTAAGCTGGAACGGCTGGATGCAGCGCCAGACGCCTTTTCGTTATTCGTCGTTACCGGAAGCGGTGTTTTTTCTGCATATGGATGACGAAGAAAGTAAAGCGAGTTTCTATTCCCGCATGGGCGACAACGAGCGTAAAGAGCAGGGGAATTTCAAACGAGAAGACGTGATATGCGCCAGCGGCGTTGCTTGCTGGGGCATGATGGATTACCAACAAGTTTTGTTGGATCTGGCTGTTGAGCACAGTTGTGAGATTAATCGTGTCGGAGAAAGGTTTGCTGAAGTGAGAGTACCCGTCTGTGACGAAGATGCGCTCAACGGCTGGCATTATCACCCATGGTTAGGGGTGTTTCGCGCCCCGTGAAGGGGCAAGGAGGGAATCGTTTGAACAACAATTTAGTAGATTTTATAACTGACTACATCGCTTCGCGAAGGCAACCCAAAATCGATGCCTTTGAAAAAGAAGCAGCAAAGAGGCTAGAGCAGGGCGATGATGCCAGCGCCATCGCTCAGGAACGGCAGGAACTTGAAGCACGCTACCTGCCACGTAACTGGTTAACGGATGCGGCGAAGCGTGCCGGGCAAATTAAGTTAGTCACTCATGGTGCTAAATTTAGTCATGGTGATTCTAAAGCCAGCAGCTTTTATCTGGACACCTCCGCTAACGAAAGCTATTTAAACACAGCATCGTTGGCGAAAGTCGCCACTGACGCCATTGGTAACGCCGCCGCACTGGACGTTGCAAAACTGCTACAAACCGATGTCAATGGAGATTCATTGCTTGCCAGTCTTAAGCGTGGCGATTATCAGGCATTAAGCACGTTTGCAGAGGATGAAGCTCAACTGGCGCAGTGGATTGCAGGGTTTCGTCAGGCATGGACACTTGCTCAGCCTGTCAGCCATAAACTGGCAAAACAAATCTATTTCCCTGTCGATGATGGCTATCACCTTTTATGCCCTCTGTTTTCCAGTTCACTGGCGCAGGCGATGCATGAAAAACTAATTGCCGTGCGTTTTAGCGAGGAATCGAAAGCCATTCGCGATGCCCGCAAGGCGGGTAAATGGCACTCACAGCCAGATATTCGTTTCCCTAATCTTGCCGAAATGCATTTTGGCGGCACAAAACCGCAGAATATTTCTCTGCTCAACAGTGTTCGTGGTGGTCGTATCTGGTTGTTGCCATCAATGCCCCCCACCTGGACGACGCAGGAGCGCGCACCACAAAACATGCGCAGTATTTTTGCCTTACGCGGTGATTTCAATCGCTCAGCTTCGGGCACTATCGCCCGGATGACCTACTTACTGAAAGTTGACATAAACAATGTTCATATTCGTACTGCGCGCGCGAAATATATTGATGAGTTGATAGATTTGCTTTTCATGCAGGCATCCTCTTTTCAGCAAGAAAAATGGCAGGGGTGGTCAGCACAATCACCAGAATTACCTCGTCACCAGCAGCTTTGGCTGGACCCGTGGCGAAGCTTGTCAGATGAGGCTTTCAAACTGGAGCGTGAGAAAAACGACTGGCAGAGGATAGTCGCTGATGACTTCGCGCGCTGGCTGAACTATCGCCTGAAAAAAGCAAGTTTCGATGTGGGGGCTGTCGAGCAAAGAGAGTGGCGTAGTCAGTCCCTGTTCACTCAACGGATGCGTGAAATGGAAACTGTTTTGCAGGAGGCACTGAAATGAGTTATCTGCTCTTGTTACCCCATATACGCATAGAAAACGCTAACGCCGTCTCCGGGTTGACCTGGGGATTCCCGGCGATGACCCATTTTCTCGGCTATGTTCATGCGCTTTCTCGCAAAGTCGTGGATGAATTTGGCGTAAGTTTTGCCGGTTGCGGGGTAGTAAGCCATGAACAGCATATTCAGGCGTACAGTTCCGGGCGCGATTTTCAGTTCGCTCTCACCCGTAACCCATTAACCAAAGAAGGTAAAACTGCCTCGTTCAATGAAGAGGGGCGTATGCACCTGACGGTTTCTCTACTTGTTGAATGTAATGGCGAAATTACTAATGGTGAATACGGTAGAAAAGCCCTGTGTGACCATCTGAAAATGCTTTGCCAGAGCCATAAACTGGCGGGTGGCAGCATTGTCAGTATGCGCGATCCGCAGCTTTTTCATGCACCAGAAGATGAAAAGCAACTGCGTAAAATCATCTGGCGTTTAATGCCGGGTTACGCGCTTTACGATCGCAGCGAATGGCTGGCTGAACATCACCAACAACATCCTGACATATCGTTGCTTGATGCCTGGCTCGATTTCGCCGCCATTAAATATCAGGCCGAATCCCCGGCTGAAGACAATACCGCACAATGGACATACCAGCCGAAGCCAATGCCCGGTTTCCTCGTGCCATTAATGTGTGGTTACCAACGTATTTCTCCTGTGTACGCCTCTGGTGAAGTTGAAAATGCGCGCGACACCGTGACGCCATTTGCTTTTGCCGAAGCCGTTTATGGGATTGGTGAATGGCGCGGATTACATCGCATTACTGACCTGCAACCGCTGATGTGGCGCTACCGTACAACGGACACTGGATACTATTGCTCGGCAATACCACTCGTTGACGACCCTATAACTCATGAAGATGACGATTCAGAATAAGGACATAATTATGGCAAAGGCTCCTGTAGCAATAAAAACAGCATCGGTACTGGCATTTGAACGCAAACTGGCAACCTCTGATGCGGTGATGTATGCCGGTAACTGGCAAGGAAATGAATGGCAACCTATTGAGATTCAGGAGAAAGCCGTTCGCGGAACCATCTCTAATCGCCTGAAAAATACGATTGCCAGCGACCCCACCAAACTGGATGCTGAAATCCAAAAAGCCAACCTACAACGGGTGGATGTGGCTTCGCTTCCGGTAGATGCAGATACGCTAAAAGTGGTGTTTACGCTGCGAGTGCTGGGTAATTTATCTTCACCTTCAGTATGTAATGATATGGCCTATCAGGAGGCGCTTTCTGAGGTCATTGAAGGTTACATCAGCGAGCATGGCTTTAAAGAGCTGGCGTTACGCTATGCGCTGAATCTGGCAAATGGTCGTTTTTTGTGGCGCAACCGCATTGGTGCTGAGCAGATCCTGGTGAAAGTTACTGCGAATGATACTTCATGGACTTTTAACAGCCATGACTTCTCTTTACGTCAATTTGGTCAAGGCCAGAGTAGCGTCACAGAACTGGCGGCAACGATTGAACAAGGGTTAAGCGGAAAAGAGTGGGTCATGCTTACGGTTGAGACACAGGTTCGCCTCGGTGCCGGGCAAGAAGTCTTCCCATCACAGGAACTGGTGCTCGACAGTAACAGTAGCAAAAGTCGTGTGTTGTACCAGGTTGCAGGCATTGCCGGTATTCACTCCCAAAAAATTGGCAACGCTTTACGTACCATTGATACCTGGCATCCGAAGGTTGATGAGTTGGGAGCTATCGCTGTGGAACCTTATGGTTCTGTAACCAGTCGCGGTGTCGCTTGTCGTCAGCCAAAAGAAAAACTCGATTTTTATACCTTACTGGATAATTGGGTGACTAAAGGCGTCAAACCGGAAGTTGATCAGCAGCACTACGTGATGGCTGTCTTGATTCGTGGTGGTGTTTTTGGTGAGAAAGCGGAATAAGGAGCTGTCAATGGATCACTATCTTGAGATCCGTGTTCTGCCCGATCCTGAATTTTCGAGTGAAATGTTGATGGCGGCGTTATTTGCCAAATTGCACCGGACATTGGGTGCAAGAGGGCAAGGTGATATCGGCGTGAGTTTCCCGGACATAAACGTTACGCCAGGAGCGCGCTTACGCTTACATGGTAGCGCCCCGGCATTGCAGGAGCTTGAAGACTCAACGTGGCGTAAAGGGCTTACGGATTATTGCCAATGTTCGCCTGTCACTCCCATTCCAGAAATAAAGGGCTGGCGAGTGGTAAGTCGTGTGCAGGTTAAAAGTAACCCACAGCGTCTGTTAAGGCGTTCAGTGAAAAAAGGCTGGCTTACTGAAGAACAGGCGATTGAGCGACTGGCGACGCAAGCTGAACAGCGGACCGATTTACCTTTTCTTAATATGAAGAGTTTGTCGAGTCAGCAACAGTTCAAGTTGTTTATCCAGCACGGTGATTTGCGCGCAGAACCGGTTAAAGGGGAATTCAGTAGTTATGGATTAAGCGCAACAGCAACCATACCCTGGTTTTGATGTTTTGCAATTATTAAGATGCCTGGCCGTGCGGCTGGGCTTTTTTTTAGTGTGGCCTGGCCGTTGAGAAGATGTGTTGGATATTAATTGTTCATATCCGGGATGTTGTTTTCTTTGCTAAAAAAGTTTTATTGCTAAACCATTTCCTGGAGAGAGAGTTATTGAGCTGGGAGGTATACGAAGCCATCTATATGCGAAAAAAAAGCCCGTACTTTCGTACGAGCTCTTCTTAAAATATGGCGGTGAGGCGGGGATTCGAACCCCGGATACGTTGCCGTATACACACTTTCCAGGCGTGCTCCTTCAGCCACTCGGACACCTCACCAAATTTTTGTTGCCTGACCTCATGGGGGCAACGGGGCGCTACTATAGGGAGTTGGAGTAAAACGGTCAAGAAGAATTTATTTAGATTGGTTTGTTTGGTTATGCATTGTTCATGCGGTTCATCCGTCCAGGATTGTGAATGTATATGCTCTGGGCAATTATTTATCAAAAGCTACGCTGGAAATATGAGATTGAAGACATTCTAATCGACCCTTTTTTCAGGGTGAGATGTAACGCATTGATTTTATTTATTACTATTTTGATGCCTCGAAAAAGGGTATGAATTGGAGATTTTGTAAGTTTTAACAGTAAATCAATCGGATAGTTTGTTATTATTCCAGTTCACTGCCGTACAGGCAGCTTAGAAAGGACTTCATCGCAAAACACGCGGTAACGCAGCGTTCACTGCCGTACAGGCAGCTTAGAAACGTCTTTATCACCCGATCTCCGGTATCGAAATGTTCACTGCCGTACAGGCAGCTTAGAAAAGGAGGAGGAGCGTAATCGCCTGACGCTGGAAGTTCACTGCCGTACAGGCAGCTTAGAAAGCGCCTCCGCGACGCAATTAACATGGCAAAATGTTCACTGCCGTACAGGCAGCTTAGAAAGCTCACAATCCCGCGCTCATACCCCCACTTGTGTTCACTGCCGTACAGGCAGCTTAGAAAGGCATGTAAACATCAGAGAGTTGTCTTAATTTGTTCACTGCCGTACAGGCAGCTTAGAAAGTTCGGAGTCGGCCTGTTCTGGCTTAAACTGTGTTCACTGCCGTACAGGCAGCTTAGAAACACACCAAAACTGCTAACCATAGCAGCCCATTGTTCACTGCCGTACAGGCAGCTTAGAAAGGTACAGCTCCAGCATTAATCCCCACCAGCTCGTTCACTGCCGTACAGGCAGCTTAGAAAAGTTTGCTCTGAGCATATTCAAAGCGGTAATTGTTCACTGCCGTACAGGCAGCTTAGAAATGAGCATCGGAGCAAAAGGACGAGTTATGGATGTTCACTGCCGTACAGGCAGCTTAGAAAAAAGTGTCCCTTTATAGCCTTTAGCCCGTGCCGTTCACTGCCGTACAGGCAGCTTAGAAAATCCACCGGGCCTGATGACACGCTTTGCACGCGTTCACTGCCGTACAGGCAGCTTAGAAACGTGCATCATGAATCATGCTGTTCAGCACGCGGTTCACTGCCGTACAGGCAGCTTAGAAAGCCGAAGCCCGGCGTAGCCGGTACGGATCATCGTTCACTACCGCACAGGCAGTTATAAAATCCATAACCCAATATTTATTTTCTTCCTTAACTCCAGACGCAAAAAAGGCCGGTTAAACCGACCTTTTACTCGTTCTTTCTCTTCGCCCATCAGGCGGCAAAACAATCAGCGACTACGGAAGACAATGCGGCCTTTGCTCAGGTCGTACGGGGTCAGTTCAACAGTCACTTTGTCGCCCGTCAGGATGCGGATGTAGTTTTTGCGCATTTTACCGGAGATGTGTGCAGTAACCACGTGACCGTTTTCTAACTCTACGCGGAACATGGTGTTAGGCAACGTTTCAAGAACGGTGCCTTGCATTTCAATATTGTCTTCTTTGGCCATCTAATCCTCTGGGGTATCACTACCGTAATTTGAACCGGCAAGATAATGCCGAAGTTCTGTAAATAAGTAAAGATTTGCGCGCTAAATCGCAACAAACAGGTTTGGCACATAACTCCGAAAACACACGGCTAAGCCGCACCAAAAGCGCAACGTATAAGGGAGCGGTGAGATAAACGATGGGCGTTACCTGACGCGAAAAATTCCTTATCGGCAGCGGAGTAATGAGCGTAACCAACTCTGCGACCGCAATTATAACACTCTGGAGAGAAATGTGCCGAAAACATTCATTTCTGAGGCGAAAACAATTGCCGTGGCACCCAGAAGTTATTCGGCAATCGTTCCGGGCGCATTTGATTAAGATAATTGAGGTAATCCCTGCGGGGAATTTCGCAGGCGCCAAGCGAAGCTGTGTGATCATTAAGCACCTGACAGTCGATTAATTTGCCACCGTGATGGATAAATTCTTCGCAGAATACCAGGAGCGCCGTTTTGGACGCATTTTCCATGCGGCTGAACATCGACTCACCACAAAATAACGTTCCCTGCGCCACGCCATATATGCCGCCGACAAGCTCGTCTTCACGCCAGACTTCAATCGAGTGGGCATGACCCAACTCGTGCAGGCGGTAGTAGGCTTCAACCACGTCGCGCGTGATCCAGGTTCCTTCTTCGCGATCGCTGGCACAACCTTCAATAACCTGACCAAAGGCGTAATTCATTGTGACACGATAGGGCGAGCGTTTATGAAAGCGTTTCATACTGCGACTAATATGCAGTGATTCTGGCCATAATACCGCGCGAGGGTCGGGCGACCACCACAGAATAGGGTCGCCAGGAGAAAACCACGGAAAAATACCGCGTTGATAAGCCATTAACAGACGCGCAGGGCTTAGATCGCCCCCCAGCGCCAGCAAGCCGTTAGGCTCACGTAATGCGCCTTCCGGGGAAGGGAAGGCTATTGAATGGCGAGAAAGCTGAACCAGGCGCATGACCGCAAAACTCCACTACGCAAGTCGGATCGTTCAATAATAGCTCACAAACCCTGCTTAAACTGGTAATAACGCCCCTGTCTGGCAAGCAGTTCTGCGTGAGTACCTTGCTCAATAATTTGTCCGTTGTCCATCACAATTATTTGCTGGAAACGAGAGAGACCGCGAAGTCGATGGGTGACCATTAACACCGTTTTCTCACACATCATTTCTGCAAGTAATTCAAGGATCTGGCTTTCAGTTGTGGCATCTAAGCCTTCGGTTGGTTCGTCCAGCAATACCAGTGGCGCATCGTGTAATAGCGCACGGGCGATAGCCAGACGGCGCAGTTCGCCACCGGAGAGTTGGCGTCCACCTTCACCCAGCCAACTGTTGAGTCCTGCGTCTTCAAGCAGCTTCTCCAGACCGACGCGGCGCAAGATCTCCGCCAGAGCCTCATCACTGCTGCCTGGTGCTGCAAGTAACAGATTATCTCGCAGCGTTGCGCTAAACAGATGTACACGCTGTGGCACAACGCTGATGGTCTGGCGCAGAGTCGCTTCATTCAGGCTGGCTATAGAGCTACCGTTAAGCAAAATCTCGCCCTGTTGTGGGTCCCATGCGCGAGTCAGCAGTTGTAACAGTGTTGATTTACCGCATCCCGTTCGACCGAGAATCGCAATATGTTCTCCGGCGTTTGCCTGAAGGGAAATCCCTTTAAGAGCTTGCTGTGATTGCTCAGGATAAGTGAACTGAACATCACGTAACGTCACGGAAACCTGATCGGCAACATGGGTTTGGGTATCAGGGAAGGTGACTTCCGGTTTTTGATCCGTTAAGTCAGTGATCCGTACTGCAGAGGCAATGACTTGCCCCAGATGCTGAAATGCACCTGTCACCGGCGCCAGAGCCTCAAACGCAGCTAACGCACAGAAGACAAACAGGGCAATTAACGCGCCGGGTTGAGGATTGCCACCAACGCCGCCAGACGCCATCCACAGCATCAGGATCACCGCTAACGCGCCAATGAGCAGCATTATCGCTTGCGATAAAGCGGTTAGTTCAGATTGACGGCGTTGCGCTTCCAGCCACTGAATTTCAGTATTCTCTAACTGCGTACGATAACGATCGCTGGCACCAAAAATGGTCAGTTCAGCTTGCCCTTGCAGCCAGGCTGTCAGTTGCTGGCGATACTGCCCGCGAAGATGAGTCAGATTATGCCCTGTGCTTTTACCAGCACGATAAAATAGCGGAGGCATCAGGAACAACGTCAGCAACATAATGCCGCCCAGCGTGAAGGCGAGGGTGAAATCGAGGAAGCTTAACCCAATTGTCACCACCATAATCACCACAAAAGCGCCCACCAGCGGTGAGATAACGCGCAAATAAAGATGATCGAGCGTATCAACATCCGCCACGACGCGGTTGAGCAATTCGCCCTGACGATAGCGCGCCAGCCCGGCAGGGGAGAGCGGCAAAAGTTTACTGAAGGTGTAAATGCGCAGATGCTGCAATACGCGGAAAGTCGCGTCATGACTCACCAGACGTTCAAAATAACGCCCTGCGGTACGGGTGATTGCCGCGCCACGCACCCCTGCGGCGGGGAGCATATAGTTGAAGCTGTACAGTCCTGCAACGCCCGCAACCGCTGAGGCGGAGAGGAACCAGCCGGAAAGCGTCAACAGACCGATACTGGCGAGCAGAGTAATAATCGCCAGCACAATACCAAGGCTTAACATCCATTTATGACGTTTATACAGAGCCAGATAGGGTAGCAAAGCGCGCATTTAAATCTCCTCCTGACGATGAGCCAGCAATGTAGCGAAAGGACCGTTAGCCACGCTTAATTCCGTGTAACGTCCTTGCTCAATAATCTGACCATCCTGCATTACCCATATGGCGTCCCAGTCAGTAAGATCTTCTAACTGGTGGGTGACCATTAACGTAGTCTGGCGCAAAGAGGCGGCATTCAGCGCCTCCATCACTCGCTGTTCACTGTGTGCATCCAGGCTGGCAGCGGGTTCATCCAACAGTAATAGCGAACAGGGATGCAGTAATGCGCGAGCCACCGCCACGCGTTGCGCCTGCCCCACGGAAAGGCGGGCAGCCTGGTCGCCAACAGGCGTATCAACTCCTTGTGGCAGGAGCGGTAGAAACTCACTGACCCAGGCGTTATCCAGTGCTGTTTGTAACTCTTGTTCGCTGGCATCAGGTCGCGCCAGTAGCACATTGTCCCGTAGTGTTGCTGCTGGTAATTGTGGATTTTGCCCAACCCAGGAGAGATGTTTACGCCACGATTCCGGTGATAAATCACGTAATTCTATCCCGTTGACCCGTAGTGATCCCTGATATGAGAGAAAACCGGAAAGCGCATTAAGCAGTGAACTTTTACCTGAACCGCTACGACCAACCAACACCGCACGTTGACCTGCTGGCAAAGTAAAGTTCAGCGGTCCGGCCAGCGTTTTACCTTCCGGCGATGTGATAAACAGATCCTCGGCCTCAATGGTCACCGGATCGGTCGATGTTAATTCCGTCTCACCGCGCTGCGGATGGGCGAGCGGGGTTTCCATAAACGTTTTCAGACTGTCCGCCGCGCCAACAGCCTGGGCTTTAGCATGATAAAACGTACCGAGATCGCGCAATGGCTGGAAAAACTCCGGCGCAAGTATCAGCGCCAGAAAACCCGCAGCCAGCGTCACGCCAGTATCATAGTGACCAAAATCCAGCTCGCCGAGATAGGAAAAACCAAAGTACACCGCCACAAGGGCAATCGACAGCGAGGTAA
The DNA here is from genome assembly GCF_002965765.1 of Escherichia sp. MOD1-EC6819. Classification (NCBI taxonomy): domain Bacteria; kingdom Pseudomonadati; phylum Pseudomonadota; class Gammaproteobacteria; order Enterobacterales; family Enterobacteriaceae; genus Escherichia; species Escherichia sp. MOD1-EC6819. Next base: position 205,529 of record NZ_PTRG01000010.1, read on the forward strand.
AGAACTCCAGTATGCCGGAGGATAAAAATGCCAGCCGCAGCACTTCCATTGTCCGTTGACGGAAATCTTCCGAAGCAGAACGAATGCTTTCAATTTCAGCTTCACCACGACCAAAAATACGCAGCGTTTCCATGCCGCGCAGGCGATCGAGGAAATGCCCACTTAAGCGAGCAAGTGCGAGAAAGTTACGTCGGTTTGCATCGGCGGCGCCCATTCCAACTAACGCCATAAACAACGGGATTAACGGCGCAGTGCCCAGCAGAATAAGCGCCGCAGCCCAGTTAGAAGGGAATATTGCTACCACAATCAGCAGCGGCACCGACACTGCCAGCGCCATTTGTGGCAGGTAGCGAGCATAGTAATCATGCATATCGTCAATTTGCTCGAGTACCAGCGTCGCCCAACTCCCCGCTGGTTTGCCCTGAATCCACGCTGGTCCTGCTTGCTGCAAACGGTCGAGAACCTGGCGGCGGATGGCAAAACGGATATGCTGCCCGGCGTGATAACCCACCCGTTCGCGCAACCAGACCACCCATGCGCGCAACACAAAGGTCAGCACCAGTAAAGTAAAGGGCAGAAGCAGGGCTTCGCGGGGGATGTTCTCCATAATCATGTGCTGCAGAATACGCGCCATGAACCAGGCCTGGGCAATGATCAATATGCCACTCACAAAGCCCAACAGACGAGAAATATTCAGCCACCGTTGGGAGATGACGCTTTGCTGTTTTAACCAGCGGGTTAACTCTTTTTGACGGGATTTATTCATTGCACGCTTAGCAGGTGAGTTATCAGAATTTTTTGCAGGGCAATGTTACAACGGAGGAATAATAAAGGCGACCCATAGTCGCATGGTGTCGCCTTCTTTACTTTTGTTACTGATTTGTGAAATTATTTTGCGTCAGCTAAACCGTCGAGGTAGCGTTCAGCATCCAGTGCCGCCATGCAGCCTGTACCGGCGGAAGTAATGGCCTGGCGATAAATATGATCCATCACATCACCTGCGGCAAAGACGCCCGGAATGCTGGTCTGGGTGGCATTACCATGAATACCCGATTGTACTTTGATGTAGCCGTTTTCCAGTTCCAGTTGCCCTTCGAAAATGGCGGTATTCGGGCTATGACCGATAGCAACAAACAGACCGGCAACGTCGAGCGACTCGATGTTATCGCTGTTTTGTGTATCACGAAGACGAACGCCAGTGACACCCATCTGATCGCCGGTCACTTCTTCCAGCGTACGGTTGGTGTGCAGAATGATGTTGCCGTTCTCCACTTTATCCATCAGACGCTTAATCAGAATTTTTTCTGCGCGGAAAGTATCGCGGCGGTGAATCAGGTGTACTTCAGAAGCAATGTTAGAGAGATACAATGCCTCTTCAACAGCGGTATTACCGCCTCCGATAACCGCAACCTTCTGATTACGGTAGAAGAATCCATCGCAGGTCGCACAGGCAGAAACCCCACGTCCTTTAAAGGCTTCTTCAGAGGGCAGGCCGAGATAGCGAGCAGAAGCTCCGGTAGCAATAATCAGCGCATCGCAGGTGTACTCGCCGCTGTCGCCAGACAGACGGAACGGACGATTCTGCAAATCCACTTTGTTGATGTGATCAAAGATGATTTCAGTTTCAAATTTGGTGGCATGTTCATGCATGCGTTCCATTAATAACGGACCGGTCAGATCGTTTGGATCGCCTGGCCAGTTTTCCACTTCCGTGGTGGTGGTCAGTTGGCCGCCTTTTTCCATGCCGGTAATCAGCACGGGTTGCAGGTTGGCGCGCGCCGCGTAGACAGCAGCGGTATAGCCCGCCGGGCCTGAACCCAGGATAAGCAGTTTACTGTGTTTGGTCGTGCCCATGAGATCCCCATAGTTGTTGGCAGACAATGGGCAGGATTGTAGGGAATTTACAGACGTAAAAAAAGAGTATGACGATTTTGTTAACGATTTGTGCAATCGTCAGAAGCGATAAGCATGTCAAATTCTTCTGTCATTATCACGCCTGCTACTTAATTTTTCCGGTTTATAAGCCGATTAAATGATGATTAAACGCGACTGTTAATGAATAACTGGCATGTTGTACTAAAAAACGATGTTTTGCTTTGACAATCACCTGGTGTTTTGCGAAAACATTCGAGGAAGAAAAAAACAGTATTCTTATATGCGCATAATCATGCATGTAAATACCATGTTTACCGTGCTAGTGAAATCTACGCATGGCGTGGACAGACGCCATTCGTGATGTCGATAGCAGCCTCCAGGCAACGGTCTTCTCACCGTAGACCCAGGCATTGCGCGCCGTGAATCTTAATGATTTCGGTCTATCGTGACGGGTAGCGACTCTGAACAGTGATGTTTTCAGGGTCAGACAGGAGTAGGGAAGGAATACAGAGAGACAATAATAATGGTAGATAGCAAGAAGCGCCCTGGCAAAGATCTCGACCGTATCGATCGTAACATTCTTAATGAGTTGCAAAAGGATGGGCGTATTTCTAACGTCGAGCTTTCTAAACGTGTGGGACTTTCCCCAACGCCGTGCCTTGAGCGTGTGCGTCGGCTGGAAAGACAAGGGTTTATCCAGGGCTATACGGCACTGCTGAACCCGCATTATCTGGATGCATCACTTCTGGTATTCGTTGAGATTACTCTGAATCGTGGTGCTCCGGATGTGTTTGAACAATTCAATACCGCTGTACAAAAACTTGAAGAAATTCAGGAGTGTCATTTAGTATCTGGTGATTTCGACTACCTGTTGAAAACACGCGTGCCGGATATGTCAGCTTACCGTAAGCTGCTGGGGGAAACTCTGCTGCGTCTGCCTGGCGTCAATGACACACGGACATACGTTGTTATGGAAGAAGTCAAGCAGAGTAATCGTCTGGTTATTAAGACGCGCTAACACGGAACAGGTGCAAAATCGGCGTATTTTGATTACACTCCTGTTAATCCATACAGCAACAGTACTGGGGTAACCTGGTACTGTTGTCCGTTTTAGCATCGGGCAGGAAAAGCCTGTAACCTGGAGAGCCTTTCTTGAGCCAGGAATACACTGAAGACAAAGAAGTCACATTGACAAAGTTAAGCAGCGGGCGCCGACTTCTGGAGGCGTTGCTGATTCTTATTGTCCTGTTTGCCGTCTGGTTGATGGCAGCTTTATTGAGTTTTAACCCTTCGGATCCTAGCTGGTCGCAAACGGCCTGGCATGAGCCTATCCATAATTTAGGTGGGGCTCCTGGTGCGTGGCTGGCCGATACCCTGTTCTTCATTTTTGGCGTGATGGCTTACACCATCCCCGTCATCATTGTCGGTGGCTGTTGGTTTGCGTGGCGTCATCAGGCCAGCGACGAATACATTGATTATTTTGCCGTTTCGTTACGTATTATTGGCGTGCTGGCGCTCATCCTTACCTCCTGTGGTCTGGCAGCCATTAACGCCGACGATATCTGGTATTTTGCCTCTGGTGGCGTAATCGGTAGTTTATTAAGCACCACGTTGCAGCCTCTGCTACACAGCAGTGGGGGAACTATTGCGCTGCTTTGCGTCTGGGCAGCTGGCCTGACGCTGTTTACCGGTTGGTCCTGGGTGACTATTGCCGAAAAACTGGGCGGCTGGATTTTAAACATTCTCACCTTCGCCAGTAATCGCACCCGTCGCGATGATACCTGGGTCGATGAAGATGAGTATGAAGACGACGAAGAGTACGAAGATGAAAACCACGGCAAACAGCATGAATCGCGCCGTGCTCGTATTCTTCGTGGCGCGCTAGCGCGTCGTAAACGCCTGGCGGAAAAATTCATTAATCCGATGGGGCGGCAAACAGACGCTGCGTTATTCTCCGGCAAGCGGATGGATGATGAAGACGATGTTACCTACACTGCGCGCGGCGTAGCAGCCGATCCTGATGACGTCCTGTTTTCGGGCAATCGTGCAACGCAGCCAGAGTATGACGAATACGATCCTTTATTAAATGGTGCGCCGATTACCGAGCCTGTCGCTGCCGCAGCGGCTGCAACCACGGCGACGCAAAGCTGGGCCGCGCCGGTTGAACCTGTTACTCAGACGCCGCCTGTTGCCTCTGTTGATGTTCCAACTGCGCAACCTACTGTTGCCTGGCAGCCTGTACCGGAGCCGCAAACGGGCGAGCCGGTTATTGCTCCTGCAGCGGAAGGTTACCCACAGCAGCCACAATATTCGCAGCCTGCGGTGCAATATAATGAGCCGCTGCAACAGCCTGTACCGCCACAGCAGTCGTACTATACGCCTGCTGCGGAACAACCGGTTCAGCAACCTTACTACGCCCCTGAACAAGCTGTTCAGCAACCATCTTACGCGCCTGCTGCGGAACAACCTGTTCAACAGCCGTATTATGCCCCTGCACCAGAACAGCCGGTGGCTGGTAACGCCTGGCAAGCCGAAGAGCAGCAATCCGCTTTTGCTCCACAGTCTACATACCAGACTGAGCAAACTTATCAGCAGCCAGCCGTTCAGGAGCCGTTGTACCAACAGCCGCAACCTGTTGAACAGCAGCCTGTCGCGACACCTGAGCCTGTTGTAGAAGAGACAAAGCCTGCGCGTCCGCCGCTTTACTATTTTGAAGAAGTGGAAGAGAAGCGTGCCCGTGAACGTGAACAACTTGCGGCCTGGTATCAACCGATTCCTGAACCGGTTAAAGAACCAGAACCGATCAAATCTTCGCTGAAAGCAACTTCTGTTGCAGCAGTACCTCCAGTAGAAGCCGCTGCCGCTGTTTCACCGCTGGCATCGGGCGTGAAAAAAGCGACCCTGGCGACGGGAGCCGCAGCGACGGTTGCTGCGCCTGTTTTCAGCCTGGCAAATAGCGGTGCGCCGCGTCCGCAAGTGAAAGAGGGCATTGGCCCGCAGTTACCTCGACCGAAGCGTATCCGCGTACCAACACGTCGTGAACTGGCGTCATATGGCATTAAGCTGCCCTCACAGCGTGCAGCGGAAGAGAAGGCTCGTGAAGCCCAGCGCAACCAGTACGATGCTGGCGGGCAGTATAACGATGATGAAATCGATGCGATGCAGCAGGATGAACTGGCTCGTCAGTTCGCCCAGACGCAGCAGCAACGCTATGGCGAGCAATATCAACATGATGTGCCAGTGAACGCGGAAGATGCAGATGCTGCGGCAGAGGCTGAGCTGGCTCGTCAGTTTGCCCAGACTCAGCAGCAGCGTTATTCCGGTGAACAACCGGCTGGGGCGAATCCGTTCTCGCTGGATGATTTCGAATTTTCACCGATGAAAGCGTTAGTGGATGATGGTCCACACGAACCGCTGTTTACGCCAATTGTTGAACCTGTTCAGCAGCCGCAGCAACCGGTAGCGCCACAGCAGCAATATCAGCAGCCGCAGCAACCGGTAGCGCCGCAGCCGCAGTATCAGCAGCCGCAGCAACCGGTAGCGCCACAGTCGCAGGATACCCTGCTTCATCCGCTGTTAATGCGCAATGGCGACAGTCGTCCACTACACAAACCGACGACGCCGCTGCCTTCTCTGGATTTGCTGACGCCGCCGCCGAGCGAAGTGGAACCCGTAGATACCTTTGCGCTTGAGCAAATGGCGCGTCTGGTAGAGGCGCGTCTGGCTGATTTCCGCATTAAAGCCGATGTCGTCAATTATTCTCCGGGGCCAGTTATCACCCGCTTTGAGCTGAATCTGGCACCGGGCGTAAAAGCGGCGCGTATTTCTAATTTATCACGTGACCTCGCTCGTTCGCTATCAACCGTGGCGGTTCGTGTCGTTGAAGTTATTCCGGGTAAACCTTACGTAGGTCTGGAGTTACCCAACAAAAAACGCCAAACCGTTTACCTGCGTGAAGTGCTGGACAATGCTAAGTTCCGCGATAACCCATCGCCATTAACGATAGTGCTGGGTAAAGATATCGCTGGCGATCCGGTCGTTGCCGATCTGGCAAAAATGCCGCATTTGTTGGTTGCGGGCACTACCGGCTCCGGTAAGTCAGTCGGTGTGAACGCCATGATCTTGAGTATGCTCTATAAAGCGCAGCCGGAAGATGTGCGTTTCATCATGATCGACCCGAAAATGCTGGAGCTTTCGGTATATGAAGGTATTCCGCATCTGCTAACGGAAGTCGTGACCGACATGAAAGATGCTGCCAACGCTTTACGCTGGTGCGTCAACGAAATGGAGCGTCGTTATAAACTGATGTCTGCGCTGGGTGTGCGTAACCTGGCGGGTTATAACGAAAAAATTGCTGAAGCTGACCGTATGATGCGCCCAATACCAGATCCGTACTGGAAACCGGGCGACAGTATGGATGCTCAGCATCCGGTGCTGAAAAAAGAGCCTTATATTGTTGTTCTGGTCGATGAATTTGCCGACCTGATGATGACGGTGGGTAAAAAAGTGGAAGAGCTGATTGCACGTCTGGCGCAAAAAGCCCGTGCCGCAGGTATCCACCTCGTACTGGCAACGCAACGTCCATCAGTTGATGTTATTACAGGTCTGATTAAAGCGAATATTCCGACCCGTATCGCCTTTACGGTATCCAGTAAAATTGACTCACGAACCATTCTCGATCAGGCTGGTGCCGAATCGTTACTGGGCATGGGGGATATGCTCTACTCCGGGCCGAACTCCACCATGCCGGTACGTGTTCATGGTGCCTTTGTTCGGGATCAGGAAGTTCATGCCGTGGTGCAGGACTGGAAAGCGCGTGGTCGCCCACAGTATGTTGATGGCATCACCTCCGACAGTGAAAGCGAAGGTGGCGCGGGCGGTTTCGATGGCGCTGAAGAACTGGATCCGTTGTTCGATCAGGCGGTGCAGTTTGTCACTGAAAAACGCAAAGCGTCAATTTCAGGCGTACAGCGTCAGTTCCGCATTGGTTATAACCGTGCGGCGCGTATTATCGAACAGATGGAAGCGCAGGGGATCGTCAGCGAACAGGGGCACAACGGTAATCGTGAAGTGCTGGCCCCACCGCCGTTTGACTAATGGATGTGTAGGCCGGATAAGACGCAATAGCGTCGCATTCGGCACTCTATCAACTGAAAATTCAGTATTTTCTTCTTTCCTCAAGCTGATTATTAGCCTGGAATAGAGTAGAGGGAACTCCCGTTTGGGAGTGACGTAATTTGAGGAACAATGATGAAAAAAATTGCCATCACCTGTGCATTACTCTCAAGTTTAGTGGCGTCCAGTGTTTGGGCTGATGCCGCAAGCGATCTGAAAAGCCGCCTGGATAAAGTCAGCAGCTTCCACGCCAGCTTCACGCAAAAAGTGACTGACGGTAGCGGTGCGGCGGTGCAGGAAGGTCAGGGCGATCTGTGGGTGAAACGTCCTAACTTATTCAACTGGCATATGACTCAACCTGATGAAAGCATCCTGGTTTCTGACGGTAAAACACTGTGGTTTTATAACCCGTTCGTTGAGCAGGCTACGGCAACCTGGCTGAAAGATGCTACTGGTAATACGCCGTTTATGCTGATTGCCCGCAACCAGTCCAGTGACTGGCAGCAGTACAATATCAAACAGAATGGTGATGACTTTATCCTCACGCCGAAATCCAGCAATGGCAACCTGAAGCAGTTCACCATCAACGTGGGGCGTGACGGCACAATCCATCAGTTTAGCGCGGTGGAGCAGGACGATCAGCGCAGCAGTTATCAACTGAAATCCCAGCAAAATGGCGTTGTGGATGCAGCGAAATTTACCTTCACCCCGCCGCAAGGCGTAACGGTAGATGACCAACGTAAGTAGAGGCACCTGAGTGAGCAATCTGTCGCTCGATTTTTCGGATAATACTTTTCAACCTCTGGCCGCGCGTATGCGGCCAGAAAATTTAGCACAGTATATCGGTCAGCAACATTTGCTGGCTGCGGGGAAGCCGTTGCCGCGCGCTATCGAAGCCGGGCACCTGCATTCAATGATCCTCTGGGGGCCGCCGGGTACGGGTAAAACGACCCTTGCTGAAGTGATCGCCCGCTACGCAAACGCTGATGTGGAACGTATTTCTGCCGTTACTTCTGGTGTGAAAGAGATTCGCGAGGCGATCGAGCGCGCGCGACAGAACCGCAACGCCGGACGCCGCACCATTCTGTTTGTTGACGAAGTGCATCGCTTCAACAAGAGCCAGCAGGATGCGTTTCTACCGCATATTGAAGATGGCACCATCACTTTCATTGGCGCGACGACTGAAAACCCCTCGTTTGAGCTTAATTCGGCGCTGCTTTCACGTGCCCGCGTCTATCTGCTGAAATCATTGACGACCGAGGATATTGAGCGAGTACTTACTCAGGCGATGGAAGACAAAACGCGCGGCTATGGCGGGCAGGATATTGTTCTGCCAGATGAAACACGCCGTGCGATTGCTGAACTGGTGAATGGTGACGCGCGTCGGGCGTTAAATACGCTGGAAATGATGGCGGATATGGCCGAAGTCGATGGCAGTGGCAAACGTGTCCTGAAGCCCGAATTACTGACGGAAATCGCCGGTGAGCGTAGCGCCCGCTTCGATAACAAAGGCGATCGCTTTTACGATCTGATTTCCGCACTGCATAAATCTGTGCGTGGCAGCGCACCTGATGCGGCGTTGTACTGGTATGCGCGAATTATTACTGCTGGTGGTGATCCGTTATATGTCGCGCGTCGCTGTCTGGCGATAGCGTCGGAAGACGTCGGCAATGCTGACCCACGTGCGATGCAGGTAGCGATTGCTGCATGGGATTGCTTTACCCGTGTTGGTCCGGCAGAAGGCGAACGCGCCATTGCCCAGGCGGTTGTTTACCTGGCCTGCGCACCGAAAAGCAACGCTGTGTATACGGCGTTTAAAGCCGCGCTGGCCGATGCTCGCGAACGTCCGGATTATGACGTGCCGGTTCATTTGCGTAATGCGCCGACGAAATTAATGAAGGAAATGGGCTACGGGCAGGAATATCGTTACGCTCATGATGAAGCAAACGCTTATGCGGCCGGAGAGGTTTACTTCCCACCGGAAATAGCACAAACACGCTATTATTTCCCGACAAACAGGGGGCTGGAAGGCAAGATTGGCGAAAAGCTCGCCTGGCTGGCTGAACAGGATCAAAATAGCCCCATAAAACGCTACCGTTAATGTTATCGTTGCGGTAATGTTGTTACTGTATCCCTGTGGTCGCAGGCTGTGGCCACATCTCCCATTTAATTCGATAAGCACAGGATAAGCATGCTCGATCCCAATCTGCTGCGTAATGAGCCAGACGCAGTCGCTGAAAAACTGGCACGCCGGGGCTTTAAGCTGGATGTAGATAAGCTGGGCGCTCTTGAAGAGCGTCGTAAAGTATTGCAGGTCAAAACGGAAAACCTGCAAGCGGAGCGTAACTCCCGATCGAAATCCATTGGCCAGGCGAAAGCGCGCGGGGAAGATATCGAGCCTTTACGTCTGGAAGTGAACAAACTGGGCGAAGAGCTGGATGCAGCAAAAGCCGAGCTGGATGCTTTACAGGCTGAAATTCGCGATATCGCGCTGACAATCCCTAACCTGCCTGCAGATGAAGTGCCGGTGGGTAAAGACGAAAATGACAACGTTGAAGTCAGCCGCTGGGGCACCCCGCGTGAGTTTGACTTTGAAGTTCGTGACCACGTGACGCTGGGTGAAATGCACTCTGGCCTCGACTTTGCAGCAGCGGTTAAGCTGACCGGTTCGCGCTTTGTGGTGATGAAAGGGCAGATCGCACGTATGCACCGCGCATTGTCGCAGTTTATGCTGGATCTGCATACCGAGCAGCATGGCTATAGTGAAAACTATGTCCCGTATCTGGTTAACCAGGATACGCTTTACGGTACAGGTCAGTTGCCGAAATTTGCTGGCGACCTGTTCCATACCCGTCCGCTGGAAGAAGAAGCAGACACCAGTAACTACGCGCTGATCCCAACGGCAGAAGTTCCGCTGACCAACCTGGTTCGCGGTGAAATCATTGATGAAGATGACCTGCCGATTAAGATGACCGCCCATACGCCATGCTTCCGTTCTGAAGCCGGTTCTTATGGTCGTGATACCCGTGGTCTGATCCGTATGCACCAGTTCGACAAAGTTGAAATGGTTCAGATCGTGCGCCCGGAAGACTCTATGGCGGCGCTGGAAGAGATGACCGGTCATGCAGAAAAAGTCCTGCAACTGCTGGGTCTGCCGTACCGTAAAATCATCCTTTGCACTGGTGACATGGGCTTTGGCGCGTGCAAAACTTACGACCTGGAAGTATGGATCCCGGCGCAGAACACCTACCGCGAAATTTCTTCCTGCTCTAACGTCTGGGATTTCCAGGCGCGTCGTATGCAGGCACGCTGCCGCAGCAAGTCTGACAAGAAAACCCGTCTGGTTCATACCCTGAACGGTTCCGGGCTGGCTGTTGGTCGCACGCTGGTTGCGGTAATGGAAAACTATCAGCAGGCCGATGGTCGTATTGAAGTACCAGAAGTTTTGCGTCCATATATGAACGGACTGGAATATATTGGCTAATACCCAATTTTTCTGAATCTAAAAAGCGCCTGTGGGCGCTTTTTTTGTCTCCCTTTGATACCAAACAATAATTACTCGTTACTTAAGCGCAATACTACTTACGAGTGAAAATCTACCTATCCTGTTGATTTTCAAATCATTCGATGTATACAAACCTATATAGCGCCAGCTATAAAAATAATTACACAATACGGTTTGTTACTGGAATTAATCGTGAGCAAGCTTGAGTGAGCCATTATGAAAACGAAAATCCCTGATGCGGTATTGGCTGCTGAGGTGAGTCGCCGTGGTTTGGTTAAAACGACAGCGATCGGTGGCCTGGCGATGGCCAGCAGTGCATTAACATTACCTTTTAGTCGAATAGCGCACGCTGTCGATAACGCCATTGCGGCAAATTCTGACGAGAAGGTTATCTGGAGCGCCTGTACAGTTAACTGCGGTAGCCGCTGCCCACTGCGAATGCATGTTGTGGACGGTGAAATCAAATACGTCGAAACAGATAATACCGGTGATGACAATTACGACGGCCTGCATCAGGTACGCGCCTGTTTGCGTGGACGTTCCATGCGTCGCCGCGTTTATAACCCAGACCGCCTGAAATATCCGATGAAACGCGTCGGGGCGCGCGGTGAAGGCAAATTCGAGCGTATTAGCTGGGAAGAAGCCTACGACATTATCGCGACCAATATGCAGCGCCTGATTAAAGAGTACGGTAATGAATCCATCTATCTGAACTATGGTACAGGTACGCTGGGCGGCACCATGACCCGTTCCTGGCCACCGGGAAATACCCTGGTCGCACGCCTGATGAACTGCTGCGGCGGTTATCTGAACCATTATGGTGATTATTCCTCCGCGCAAATTGCAGAAGGTCTGAACTATACCTATGGCGGCTGGGCGGATGGTAACAGCCCGTCAGATATCGAAAACAGTAAGCTGGTGGTGCTGTTTGGTAATAACCCGGGCGAAACGCGAATGAGCGGCGGCGGGGTAACTTATTACCTTGAACAGGCACGTCAGAAATCAAATGCTCGCATGATCATCATCGATCCGCGCTATACCGACACCGGTGCCGGCCGTGAAGATGAGTGGATCCCAATTCGTCCGGGAACAGATGCCGCACTGGTTAACGGTCTGGCGTACGTCATGATCACCGAAAATCTGGTTGATCAGGAATTCCTCGATAAATATTGCGTTGGCTACGACGAGAAAACCCTGCCAGCCAGTGCGCCGAAAAATGGCCACTACAAAGCCTATATTCTGGGTGAAGGGGCAGACGGCGTTGCCAAAACGCCGGAATGGGCATCGCAAATCACCGGTGTTCCGGCAGATAAAATCATCAAACTGGCTCGTGAAATCGGCAGTACCAAACCGGCGTTTATCAGCCAGGGGTGGGGGCCGCAGCGTCACGCTAATGGTGAAATCGCAACCCGTGCTATCTCGATGCTGGCGATTCTGACCGGTAACGTTGGTATCAATGGAGGGAACAGCGGCGCGCGTGAAGGTTCATACAGCTTACCGTTTGTCCGTATGCCGACTCTCGAAAATCCGATCCAGACCAGCATATCCATGTTTATGTGGACCGATGCCATTGAACGAGGCCCGGAAATGACGGCGCTGCGTGATGGGGTTCGCGGGAAAGATAAGCTGGATGTGCCGATCAAGATGATCTGGAACTATGCCGGTAACTGCCTGATTAACCAGCATTCAGAAATTAACCGCACCCATGAAATCCTTCAGGATGATAAGAAGTGCGAGCTGATTGTGGTTATCGACTGCCACATGACATCATCCGCGAAATACGCTGATATCCTGCTGCCGGACTGCACCGCTTCCGAACAGATGGACTTTGCGCTGGATGCATCCTGCGGGAATATGTCTTATGTGATTTTCAACGACCAGGTGATTAAACCGCGCTTTGAATGTAAGACCATCTATGAGATGACCAGCGAACTGGCAAAACGTCTTGGCGTTGAGCAACAGTTTACTGAAGGTCGTACTCAGGAAGAGTGGATGCGCCATCTGTATGCCCAGTCGCGGGAAGCGATTCCTGAACTGCCTACTTTTGAAGAGTTCCGCCAGCAGGGGATCTTTAAAAAGCGCGACCCACAAGGGCATCACGTTGCTTATAAAGCCTTCCGTGAAGATCCGCAGGCTAATCCACTGACCACGCCATCAGGCAAAATTGAGATCTATTCGCAGGCGCTGGCTGACATTGCCGCTACCTGGGAATTGCCAGAAGGCGACGTGATCGATCCACTGCCGATCTACACGCCGGGCTTTGAAAGTTATCAGGATCCGCTGAACAAACAGTATCCGCTGCAGCTTACGGGTTTCCACTATAAATCTCGCGTTCACTCCACCTACGGCAACGTAGACGTGCTGAAAGCGGCTTGCCGTCAGGAGATGTGGATCAACCCGCTTGATGCGCAAAAACGCGGTATCAACAACGGCGATAAAGTCAGGATCTTTAACGATCGTGGTGAGGTTCATATTGAGGCGAAAGTGACGCCACGAATGATGCCGGGCGTGGTCGCACTGGGTGAAGGTGCCTGGTATGACCCGGATGCAAAACGTGTCGATAAGGGCGGTTGTATCAACGTACTGACCACTCAACGTCCGTCTCCTCTCGCCAAGGGGAATCCGTCGCATACAAACCTTGTTCAGGTTGAAAAGGTGTAAGGAGTAACCGATGACAACCCAGTATGGATTTTTTATTGATTCCAGCCGTTGCACCGGTTGCAAAACCTGCGAACTGGCTTGTAAAGACTACAAAGATTTGACGCCTGAAGTCAGCTTCCGCCGCATTTATGAATATGCTGGTGGCGACTGGCAGGAGGATAACGGTGTCTGGCATCAGAACGTATTTGCCTACTATCTCTCGATTTCATGCAATCACTGCGAAGATCCGGCGTGTACCAAAGTCTGCCCGAGCGGTGCGATGCATAAACGTGAAGATGGTTTTGTCGTTGTTGATGAAGATGTGTGCATCGGCTGTCGTTACTGCCATATGGCTTGCCCGTATGGCGCACCGCAGTATAACGAAACCAAAGGGCATATGACCAAATGCGATGGTTGCTATGACCGTGTCGCGGAAGGTAAAAAGCCGATCTGCGTTGAATCTTGTCCGCTGCGGGCGCTGGATTTTGGCCCTATCGACGAGCTGCGTAAAAAACATGGTGATCTGGCGGCTGTTGCGCCATTGCCGCGAGCGCACTTTACCAAACCGAATATTGTGATCAAACCTAACGCCAACAGCCGCCCAACCGGGGATACCACTGGCTATCTGGCAAATCCGAAGGAGGTGTGAGATGGGAAGTGGATGGCATGAATGGCCGTTGATGATCTTCACGGTCTTCGGGCAGTGCGTCGTGGGCGGTTTTATCGTTCTGGCATTTGCCTTGTTGAAAGGCGAACTTAGGGCTGATACCCAACAGCGGGTGATTACCTGTATGTTTGGCTTGTGGGTACTGATGGGCATTGGCTTTATCGCCTCAATGCTTCACCTTGGCTCACCTATGCGCGCCTTTAACTCACTCAACCGGGTTGGCTCTTCGGCATTGAGTAATGAAATCGCCAGTGGTTCGATCTTTTTTGCCGTAGGTGGCATCGGCTGGTTGTTGGCAGTGCTGAAAAAACTGTCACCGGCATTACGCACGCTGTGGCTGGTGGTGACGATGATTCTCGGCGTGGTGTTTGTCTGGATGATGGTGCGAGTTTATAACAGCATCGATACCGTACCGACCTGGTACAGCATCTGGACACCGATGGGCTTCTTCCTGACTATGTTTATGGGAGGCCCGCTGCTGGGATATTTGTTACTGCGTCTGGCGGGGGTTAATGGTTGGGTGATGCGTTTACTTCCGGCCATTTCAGTGCTGGCGCTGGTGGTGAGCGGCGTAATGTCTGTGATGCAGGGGGCTGAACTCGCTACGATTCACTCTTCTGTACAACAGGCAGCGGCGTTGGTGCCGGATTATGGTGCGCTGATGGCCTGGCGGATTGTGCTTATCGCCGTGGCACTGTGCTTGTGGATTGTACCTCAGTTAAAAGGTTCTCAGCCTGCGGTATCGCTGCTTTCCGTGTCATTCATCCTGCTTTTGGCTGGTGAATTAATCGGGCGTGGCGTGTTCTACGGGTTGCATATGACTGTGGGGATGGCCGTTGCCAGCTAAGATGTTTATAACCGGGGTCTCGGCCCCGGTTTTCTTTTATTTCTGTTTCGTTAAGGTGTCATAACTGGTCATCAAATTACGATAATCAGGAATGTGGTTAGAGAACAGCGTCGCCAGACCTTCGATATCGTTGCGCCAGTCACGGTGCAGTTCGCAGGCGACACCAAACCACGTCATCAATTGTGCCCCTGCTTGTGACATACGATCCCATGCCGAATGCCGGGTAATTTCGTTAAAGGTTCCTGACGCGTCAGTCACCACAAAGACATCGAAACCTTCTTCAATCGCCGAAAGCGCCGGGAATGCTACGCAAACTTCGGTGACCACTCCGGCGATAATCAACTGCTTTTTACCTGTCGCCTTGACCGCTTTAACAAAATCTTCGTTATCCCAGGCGTTAATATTTCCCGGACGGGCAATATACGGTGCATCCGGGAACTGTGCTTTCAGTTCAGGGACTAATGGGCCGTTAGGACCGGTTTCAAAACTGGTAGTAAGAATGGTGGGTAGATTGAAATATTTGGCTAAGTCACCCAGCGCCAGCACGTTATTTTTAAATTTGTCAGGTTCAATATCCCGCACGAGGGAAAGTAAACCGGCCTGGTGATCAACTAACAAAACAGCAGCATCATTTTTATCGAGACGAACATACGGTTTGGTCATTCTCTTCTCCTTTCGAGAGTCAGTGGTACGCCTGAAATCGTTCAGACGCGATGCGTTGCCCTGAAAGCATAGACGGGAAATTCAGGTTTGCAGTGACCATGAAATTTTTCGACTGAACTAAACATATGAACGTTATGTTAGATCAATAAAAACAATTAGATGAGACTGATTATCTTTTCGTTATTAGTGTTATGAATGAGTAATATAAATCGATAACACAGCCGCTGCGTTATGTACGTATTTTCACCCATTGACAATGTTTTTGGCGGTGGCATGATGCGCATGAAATTTGAACTTCCTCACGGTTTTCATTCATGTCCACGTATACCCGGCCTGTCATGCTTTTGCTGTCTGGCCTACTTTTGTTGACTCTGGCGATCGCGGTGTTAAATACACTCGTGCCGCTATGGCTCGCCCAGGTACACTTGCCCACATGGCAGGTCGGCGTCGTCAGTTCGTCTTATTTTACCGGCAACCTGGTTGGTACTTTACTGACAGGGTATGTCATTAAACGCTTTGGGTTTAATCGCAGCTATTACCTTGCTTCCTTTATTTTTGCTGCGGGTTGTGCCGGGCTTGGCTTGATGATTGGTTTCTGGAGCTGGTTAGCCTGGCGTTTCGTCGCAGGCGTTGGTTGCGCCATGATTTGGGTGGTGGTAGAAAGCGCGCTGATGTGCAGCGGTACGTCACGTAACCGTGGGCGGTTACTTGCCGCCTATATGATGGTTTATTATGTGGGGACGTTTTTAGGCCAGTTACTGCTCAGTAAAGTTTCAACCGAGTTGATGAGCGTATTGCCGTGGGCTACAGGGTTGACCCTGGCAGGGATCTTGCCGCTGCTGTTTACTCGTATCGTGAATCAGCAGGCTGAGAACCATGCTTCGACGCCAATTACGTCAATGCTAAAACTTCGTCAGGCGCGGCTTGGCGTGAACGGCTGTATTATCTCGGGAATCGTTCTGGGTTCTTTGTATGGCCTGATGCCGCTGTACCTCAATCATAAAGGGATTAGCAACGCCAGCATTGGCTTCTGGATGGCGGTTCTGGTTAGTGCTGGTATCCTTGGGCAATGGCCAATTGGTCGTCTGGCAGATAAATTTGGTCGCCTGCTGGTACTGCGCGTTCAGGTATTTGTTGTCATTCTCGGTAGTATTGCGATGTTAAGTCAGGCGGCAATGGCTCCTGCGTTGTTCATCCTCGGTGCAGCCGGTTTTACGCTCTATCCGGTGGCGATGGCCTGGGCTTGCGAGAAAGTTGAACATCATCAGCTGGTGGCAATGAATCAGGCGTTATTGTTAAGTTATACCGTCGGTAGTCTGCTTGGCCCGTCTTTTACTGCCATGTTAATGCAGAATTTCTCTGATAATCTGCTGTTTATCATGATCGCCAGTGTGTCGTTTATTTATTTACTCATGCTGCTTCGCAACGCCGGTCATACACCAAAACCCGTTGCTCACGTGTAAATGAATGAGTGCAGAGTGTGAACTGGCTGTTTCGCACTCTGTTTTTTGTTTCCTCTGTACAACTATCTTTTAGCAAATTTTATTCGTAAAAAAATAAAGTGTGCAGCAGGTTATAATTTTGCATTCCGCTATTTCCGCACGTCTTGTTTGCCGCGCATAATTCCTCGTTTTCTAAATATCCATTAAATATTGGCGAAGGATCGAACTATGGCTGGGAACGTTCAGGAAAAACAGTTGCGATGGTACAACATTGCTTTGATGTCATTTATTACCGTTTGGGGCTTTGGCAACGTTGTAAATAACTATGCCAACCAGGGACTGGTGGTTGTTTTTTCATGGGTATTTATTTTTGCGCTCTATTTCACACCTTATGCCCTGATTGTCGGCCAGTTAGGTTCGACCTTTAAAGACGGGAGAGGGGGCGTTAGTACCTGGATTAAACATACCATGGGGCCAGGGCTGGCTTACCTTGCAGCATGGACCTACTGGGTGGTGCATATTCCTTATTTGGCACAAAAACCACAGGCAATACTGATCGCGCTCGGTTGGGCGATGAAAGGCGATGGTTCGTTAATCAAAGAATATTCGGTCGTAGCGTTACAGGGGTTAACGCTGGTGCTGTTTATCTTCTTTATGTGGGTTGCCTCCCGAGGCATGAAGTCACTGAAAATTGTTGGTTCAGTGGCAGGGATTGCGATGTTTGTCATGTCGCTCCTCTATGTGGCGATGGCGGTAACCGCGCCTGCGATTACTGAAGTGCATATTGCGACTACTAATATTACCTGGGAAACATTCATACCACATATCGATTTCACCTACATTACCACCATTTCAATGCTGGTTTTTGCGGTTGGTGGTGCTGAGAAGATTTCTCCTTACGTTAACCAAACACGCAACCCAGGAAAAGAATTTCCAAAAGGGATGTTGTGTCTGGCGGGCATGGTAGCAGTATGTGCGATTCTCGGCTCACTGGCGATGGGGATGATGTTTGACTCGCGCAATATTCCCGATGATTTGATGACTAACGGTCAGTATTACGCCTTCCAGAAGCTGGGGGAGTATTACAATATGGGTAATACCTTAATGGTGATTTATGCCATTGCGAACACTCTGGGGCAAGTTGCCGCACTGGTATTTTCGATTGATGCACCGCTTAAAGTGTTATTAGGCGATGCTGACAGCAAATATATTCCTGCCAGTTTATGTCGTACCAACGCTTCTGGTACGCCGGTTAATGGTTATTTTCTGACTCTGGTGCTGGTGGCGATCCTGATTATGCTACCGACTCTCGGCATCGGTGATATGAACAATCTCTATAAATGGCTGTTGAATCTTAACTCGGTAGTGATGCCGCTGCGTTATTTGTGGGTATTTGTTGCGTTTATTGCTGTCGTTCGCCTGGCGCAGAAATATAAACCAGAGTATGTCTTTATTCGTAATAAGCCGATGGCAATGACCGTCGGGATATGGTGTTTTGCCTTTACCGCTTTTGCCTGCCTGACAGGAATTTTCCCTAAAATGGAAGCCTTCACTGCAGAGTGGACATTCCAATTGGCACTGAACATTACTACGCCATTTGTCCTCGTTGGACTGGGGCTAATATTCCCGCTGCTTGCACGTAAAGCGAATACAAAATAGTCATCATGCCCCGGTTCGCCGGGGCTGTGATATCAAATAGACTAAAATTAGATCAGGCCTGATAAGGCAAAAGTTAAGTTTTTCTTAAGAGATGAAAGAAAATCAACGCTACCGTGATAATACGAATTTTAGTTATCGGAGACCATTATTTTTAGATATGGTGATAGTTTTAATTATTGGTTATTTTGCAAGTTATTATTTTGGGCTCTGGAGTAAACTCTTGCGCATAGTAATAACATGATTTTTACGGCTAAATTTTCAACAAAGATTGGTAATGTAAACTCGGATTTTTTGATCTGCATCAATGAATTCGCACGTTGCTAATTATGGTTAAATTTGCTGAGAATGATTGCGGTTATTGTTTGGATATGCAGATGGTATATTGATTTATCGGTGTAATATTCTGACAAAATGAAATTTTATAGTGTTTTAATCTGACAAAAATCATCTCCCGACAGAATCCGCTCATACCTGGTGTAGTTCACAGTCTTTTTTTTATAAATAAAATAGTGCTCTAATGTTGCATCTATTGTTTTATCAAACGCGTATTCCTGAAAATATTTATCTGTTAGGGTGATGGACAAATTACAGTCACTGGCAGTGAAATTTTGATGCCCACTTTCTGACTGAACCTTACCTTAAGGTTATTAATTAATATATTTTTGGCTCAGAGAGCTGTATTACACATGTCTCAAAAAAGATAAATAAACAGAAAGGATTACTCACAATAGATACTAATAACACTTTTGGATAGTTATAGAGTAGAAGCCACGACTCAGCAGGATGTAGTAGCTGTGTTGTTATAAGTTAATTTTTTCATGGCTAAATTATTTCGTTGAAAAATTAACGAAAGGCGGTAGCGTGGGTGAAAGATACAAAATGAGTGTTACATATAACAATATTACCTTGGTTAAAATAGAATGAATGATAATCACTTGTGGAAATTAAGAAAAAATTAATCTTCTCATCATGACATATTTGTTATATGGAATAGTGAAATTAATAAAATCATAAAGAGGAGGGCAACATCGTCTAATATACAGAACGTTATACGATATGATATGAAGCTATTAATAACATTTTAGTCAGAATACCAGTATGTATAGCATTACCGAAAAATTAAACTCAAGATTTAACACTGCGGTTATATTAGCTGTTACTGTCTATATTGTCTTGTCATTTATTACCGCAATTGATTTCCATAAAAAAATAGCAGAAAACTCTGCACAGATTAACCTTATACTCATCAATAACAATTTGAATAATTTTTTTTCTAAAGTTGAAAAAGAGGCTGATGCATTAAAAGATGCAATCTATCTGTTACATGATGAAGATGAAATAAAGCGAGCAGTCCTTCATCGCATGAAAAAAATAGACGCGGTTAATTTAGTAGGGATAATGCTCAATAATGGAAAATATCTTAGCTTTATTCGAACTGAGAATGGGGAGGTAAAATTTCTGGGGCAATCAGAACCCGGTAAACCTTTTATTGGTGACGATGGTGATATCAGCGATAACTACTTTAATCCGGAATCACGACCATGGAATAAATTACCGAGGGGGACTTATTCAAAATGGTCACCATGGTATAATTGTTATGGTATTGCCGGAAAAAAATGTTTTTCGTTTTCACTACGACCATCCGAAGAAGAAAAAAAATCATTTGCTTTGAAACTAATACATCTGGATCTTGATGAAAAATATTTCAGTAATTTTTTAAATAAACTGGCTGGTGATTCTGATATTTTATTCATGGAACAAAACAAAAGGATTATGGTGGGTAATGAAAAATCAATGTTACATCTTATTGTCCGTGATTTATCGGGAAGTTATAACATAAGCAATAATAGTGGCAACTATACAGATAATGTTATCTCACTCCCCAGGCTTCCTGATGTCAGATTCCATTATTTCCACTATCAAAAATCAGAAGATACAAACATCAATAAATATTTTACACTGATGTTTTTATGTGGCTTGGTTTGTTTCTGTTTATTATGGTATATCGTTGAAAAAATAACAATAAAAATCAAAGGTGAATCCAGCAAACTGATAGAACATCTGAAAAAATTAGCTAATTCAGTATATCGCAACGACACAATTGATATTGTGCAAAATGACAGTGGTGAGATTGTTGAACTCAAAAAAATCATTAATAATATCAGCAGTAAATACAAGGAGCGTATGGACCGATTACTTAATCTTGTGTCCTATGAACAAGGAAGTTGCTTTTATATTAATAAGGCTATTATTGAAACTAATAATAAAACCTATTTGGCAATTGGTATGCTTTGCATCTATGGATTAGAGTTTGTTGAAGCGGTATATGGAAGTCAGAAATTTCATGAAATTTTTAATGATATAAAATCTAAGATATCACAAAAATATTCAAAATATTGTGATATCGTAAAAATCTCAACTGAAACATACTTGTTGCTATGTCACACTGATTGCGAAGAGTTCATCGAAAAATTATCGGTTTTAAACTTTCCTGAACATATATTTTGCATAAGAAATATATATATCCACAAGATTGCCATTTGCGAAAATTTTTCAGGGGAAAATGTATCGATTTATGAAAGGAAACTGAAACTGGCATTAACAGCTATGCGGGAAAATAAAGAATCTGAATTTATTTTTTATGATGACATCAAAGTCCATGAACTTGATCAAAAGATCTGGGTGGCAGGAAATATAAAAAAAGCGATTGCGAGTAATGAGCTTTATTTAGTATATCAACCGATTGTTGATATGGATAATAATAGGGTTGTAGGCGCGGAGGCGTTATGTCGCTGGTTGTCCTGCGAAAATGGGGTAATACCGCCATCAATTTTTGTACCTGTTGCTGAAGAAATAGGATTAATTAAAGAACTGGGTGATTTTGTTCTCGAAACAGCTATTAGCGAATTTGGGGTGTTTAGTTGTGAATATGAGGTTGCTAACGATTTTCTCCTGCATATCAATGTTTCTCCCTGGCAATTAAATGAATTTGACTTCCACACTCGTGTTCTTACTTTAATTAATGCATTTGGTGTAAATGCTGAACAAATCTGCCTGGAGATCACCGAATCAGCAGTAAAAGATATAAATGATAGCTTTTACAATAATATAAATATTTTAAAAGAAAATGGTATCAAGATTTCCCTTGATGATTTCGGAAGTGGATTAGCTGACCTGAAAAAACTTTATAAAGTGAGACCTGATAGCATTAAAATTGATTCAGAGTTTACCTCTGGTATTTTCGATGAAACTAACAAGATTGTATATTTTATATCCAGTCTTGCTCGTGAAGAAAATATGCCGGTAATAGCTGAAGGTGTTGAAACTGAAAATCAGGCTAGAGAGTTGCAAAAATTAGGATTTTCTCATGTTCAGGGATACTTATACCAGAAACCGTTACCGTTTTCAGAATGGCATATAGACAACAAACCGAAAAAAAGAAAATAAAGCAATGTTCAAATATAAAAAAAAGGCGGCAGTGATCTGTTTTTTGTATTTTTTGTGCGTCGCTGTAGTAACTTGTTATTTATACACCATTTATGTTAAAGGCCGCATTAATTCGGTGAAGGTATCTATTGTAGATAGTGGGCTTACAATAGCTAATGTTTCTGAGTATCGCCGCTCAGTATCTAATAATATATTTTATGAACTTGAGGTTTCGCCAGAAGAGTTGTTAAAAAAAATACGCAATAGCTTTGCTGGCTATGAAAACCCTGGATATTTGTATGATCTCGGTCCTTATATGATTAGCGATGGTAAATGTATCAAAGTTACAACGAAAGGGGATAATTTTTGTGACGACATAGTTTCCTCTATTCGGGTAATTAATGAATTTGAAAGAGGCATTATTAGCTTAAAAAATAAGTGCTATGTTTATTATGCTCATCCCATTGCAAAACGTACAAGTTTGATATCAGTGGTAGATCCTGAACGTTATTTATCTTTGATAAGAAATCAATCAGGGGAACGAGAAGATATCTATGTATCATTTTATGATATTAATGATAATGAAAAGAAAATCGCAGGTGATGATTTTTTGATAAATGATGCAGTATTTGAGATGTCAGCTATCACTCTGTCGTATTCTTATCTTCCAGAAATGATGTTTATTGTTGCCTATAAAAAAAGTAAATATCTATATATATGTGCGTTTTTCGTTTTTGCATCGGCAATATCTGCAGTCATAATGTATGTTTATTATGTTAAATTATTGCGTGATATTATAAATAAGGGTAGATTGGAAAAAGAATCTATATTGTCGAATCATCAATATGATTTACGTGGAGAAAATCTATTCTTTAATACGGAAGAGATTAATGCAATTCGAGAGATATATGACTTTGGCACTTGTGATGCATTAACCAGGGCTTCTGGTCGCCGGAGTTTTGATAAAGAAATCAAGATACTGAGAAAAAGTTTTGGCTACCTGTGTCTATTTGATGTGGATAAATTTAAAACCATTAATGATAAGTTTGGTCATTTATTTGGTGATGAAGTACTCATCAAACTTGTTAATATCATTAAAGAAGAGTTACCCCGTCGTGAAGGGGAAATATACCGGTTTGGCGGTGATGAGTTTGCTATTATTTATTATGAGAAAGATAAAAATAAGCTATCAAGAATTTTGCACAGAGTTGTTCATTTCGCCATTGGTGGGTTAAATTGTAGTTGCAGTATAGGTGTTGCCAGCACAGATGAGTGCATGAATAACATTGAACGGTTGAAATTGCTGGCAGATGAACGGTTATATAAAAGTAAGCAAAATGGCCGAGCACAGATAACGTGGTGTTGATATTTTAATTTGCATGGCATTGGTCATCGATGTTTATAAAAATCACACAGTTCAAGTTATATTATTAATGAATCGTTAAGTGCAATGCTCATAAAAAATAAAGTAATATTAAACAAAATCCTTTTGGTTGTTGCTATACTGCTATGTTTTGTTTTTTTATCAATTGTTGAACAGCCCCTTGGATTTTATCAACAAACATTATTTTCAATTATTATTTGTATCGCTGCTATCTTCCTTAATTTTCTCAAAGGAAGGATGATTACTCTGATTCTAATGGGTGTTGGAATACTCATATCATCCCGATATCTATGGTGGCGTTACTCTTCTTCAGTAATCCTGGATGAATTTCCAGACTGTTTATTTTCAGTCACGCTATTAGTTGCTGAGACGTATGCATGGTTTGTTTTATTACTTGGTTACTTTCAGGTTTGCTTCCCGCTGAACCGAGAAAGTATACCCTTACCAGAGAATAAAGAAGAATGGCCCGTTGTTGATATATTAATCCCCACATATAACGAACCCTTTACAGTCGTGAAGAATACAGTTTATGGTGCGTTGGCCTTAGACTGGCCAACGGATAAATTAAATATCTGGCTCCTTGATGATGGCGCCAGGGACGAGTTCAGGAAATTCGCGAACGAGTCAGGTATTTACTATGTCGCAAGAGAAACACATGAACATGCTAAGGCCGGAAATAT
Source organism: Escherichia sp. MOD1-EC6819 (assembly GCF_002965765.1). Taxonomy (NCBI): domain Bacteria; kingdom Pseudomonadati; phylum Pseudomonadota; class Gammaproteobacteria; order Enterobacterales; family Enterobacteriaceae; genus Escherichia; species Escherichia sp. MOD1-EC6819. The sequence goes on from NZ_PTRG01000010.1 coordinate 229,432, forward strand.
AAATAATGCGCTTAAAATAGCTAATGGCGAATTTGTTGCTATTTTCGATTGCGATCATATACCCTCGGTTTCTTTTTTAAAGAAAACGATGGGCTGGTTTATCGCCGATAAAAAATTATCTATGTTGCAAACACCACATCATTTTTTTTCCCCCGATCCTTTTGAGCGAAATTTGGGACAGTTCCGGCAAAAGCCAAATGAAGGACACCTTTTTTATGGATTAATCCAGAATGGTACGGATACATGGAATGCTTCATTTTTTTGTGGTTCATGTGCAATCATCCGTAGATCTGCTCTGGATGAGGTTGGAGGCATTGCAGTCGAAACAGTAACAGAAGATGCGCATACGTCGTTACGCTTGCATCGTGCAGGTTATAGCTCTGCGTATCTTCGCTATCCTCTGGCTGCCGGGCTAGCCACCGAAACATTGTCTGCTCATATTGGACAACGGATTCGGTGGGCTCGAGGCATGATTCAAATCTTGCGTATTGACAATCCATTATTGGGCAAGGGGCTGACATTATCACAGCGCCTTTGCTATCTCAGCAGCATGATGCATTTTTTATCAGGTGTGCCACGACTGATTTTCTTGTTCGCACCGTTATGTCCTATTTTCTTTTCGGTCAATCTGATCGATGCATCAGTTGCAGATATTATGTCTTATGTTTTACCTTATCTATTTGTTATTATTTTAACTAATTCAAGAGTACAAGGTAAATACAGACATTCATTCTGGAATGAGATTTATGAAATGGTTCTGGCCTGGTATATTACGCTACCAACGCTTGTAGCTTTACTTGCGCCAGCAAAAGGTCGTTTTAACGTTACGGCCAAAGGGGGACTGATAAAAAATAAGTTTGTTGACTGGCGAATTTCCTATCCCTATCTTATTTTTGCTATTTTAAATGTAATCGGGCTGATAATAGGTGTTATTAATGTTTATAGTTTGCAAGGGCATATTGCCATCTTGAATTTGTTTTGTTTAATCTGGTTGTTTTATAATGCAATTATTATTGGCGCAACTTTGGCTGTTTCTATTGAACAAAAGCAGGTGCGTTTTTCTCCCCGTATTGATGTTTCTTTCAAGGGCGTTATACAACTGGATGATGGACGGCGCTATCCTTGTTCTGTTCTTGATTTTTCCGAAGGAGGATTAGGTGTAATCCTTGATAATATCTCCGACGTAAAAGATATGCTTAAAGCACAGCAATTGTCTCTTTATCTGGATGATAGCAACGGGAAATGTGATATTCCGGTAGAAATAGTTCATGCTTACAATAATAAAATTGGTCTGAAGATTATGCCAATGAGTTATGAACAAAGTGTTAATTATGTAAGAGCAACGTTTTCTCGTGATTCATTATGGCAAGAGTGGAATAATAAAATTAGACGGGACAATATTCTAAAGAGTTTTTTTGAAATATGTTTCATCTCTCTGAAAGGTTATTGCAATATGGTTTTTTATATTCTGCGGACGCTGAAAAGCAGTTCCAAAAGTTAGTTCTAATTTCTGACTGCTAATTAAATATATTGTTTGTGTTTATTATGGTTGTTGAATTTTTTAAAATGGAAAGAAAATTTTTGAGATTAAGTGCTGCGATAATTGGCTTGGGGTTATTATGTTTTTACCAGGCAAATACAGCATCGGCTACAGATACAGTAATCAGTAAGTCTTCCTCTGGAGAAGTATTACCATCTATCCAGAAGACAAATATCTCTGCTTATGCGAAAGAGTCGTCTCGCCATTTTAAACTCCCATTTACACAAATCGCACCAGCTCCAGGAAACATAGTCCTGAATGGCGTTAACCCACAGGGGCAAATTGAGTTTGGTATGCGTAGCGATGAAATAGTATCAGAAGCAAAACTAAAACTTGAATACACTCCATCACCGTCGCTGATCCCTGTCCAGTCACAGCTTAAGGTCTATCTTAATGACGAGTTGATGGGGGTATTGCCGATTACCAAAGAACAACTGGGGAAGAAAACGCTGGCGGAAATAACTCTTAACCCATTGTATTTTTCTGATTTTAATCGCTTGCGCCTCGAATTAATTAGTCACTACCAGAGCGCCTGTGAAAACCCGACCAGCAGCAATTTGTGGCTTGATATTGGACGTACCAGTGAACTTGAACTGGTATTTCAGAGACTTAATCTGAAAAATGATCTTTCATATTTTCCTGTACCGTTTTTTGACCCGCGAGATAACCGCACTAATACATTGCCGATGGTTTTTGCAGGTACTCCTGAGACTGGTTTGCAGCAGGCATCAGCTATTGTCGCTTCGTGGTTTGGTGCGCAATCTGGCTGGCGTGGTCACCGATTTCCGGTTTTCTATAACCAGTTACCGGAAAGTAATGCAGTGGTCTTTGCCACTAACAATAGACGCCCGGACTTTCTGCGCGAGCATCCGTTGGTGAATGCGCCTGTTATTAAAATGATCAGTCATCCACAAAATCCTTTTATCAAATTGCTGGTACTTTTGGGCCGCGATGACAAAGATTTATTACAGGCGGCAAAAGGCCTTGCACAGGGAAATATACTTTTTCGCGGCGATAGTGTGATCGTAAATGAAGTGACGCCGTTACTGCCGCGTAAACCTTATGATGCGCCAAACTGGGTACGCACTGACCGTCCTATAACTTTCGCAGAGCTTAAAAATTATGAAGGGCAGTTACAGGCAAGTGGCCTGGAGTCTGCGGCAATTAATGTTTCATTTAATTTGCCACCTGATCTTTTTCTATTGCGTAATCGTGGGGTTGATATGAAGATTAACTATCGCTATACCACGCCAACGATAGGTGGTTCACGCATGGATGTCAGCCTTAATAACCAGTACCTTGAATCTTTCCGGCTAAGTCCGCAATCTGCTACCGATAGATTGTTGTTACGTTTACCGTTATTGCAAGAATTGTTGGATGGTAATAATGGAATTACCATTCCTGCGCTGACGTTGGGGGCGCTTAATCAATTGCGATTTAATTTTGAGTACATTAATACAATGCCGCGTTCTGATGCTGATAGCTGTATTATTTCCAGGCCTCTAAAAAATCATGCGGTTATTGCAGATGATTCCACTATCGATTTTTCAAAGTACCATCACTTTATCGCAATGCCAGATTTACGCGCTTTTGCCAGCTCAGGCTTTCCATTTAGCCGCATGGCCGATCTATCAGAAACGGTTGTGGTTATGCCTGAAAATCCTGGTACAACGCAAGTTGAAACATTATTAAATACCCTTGGACTGATTGGTGCTCAAACTGGATTTCCGGCAATTAATCTGACAATTACTGATGATATAGGTTCTGTCCAGGGTAAGGATTCAGATATTCTGCTTATAGGAACACTTCCGCAAGAATTTGCAGATAAACAGCAAATTAATCTGCTCATTGAGGCAACAACGAGTTGGGTAAAAAGCCCAATGCGGAACACTGATTACGCAAAAATTATGGCAGATAAAAACGATCAAAAACCTGAAATACAAACAACTATAAATTCCCCATTGCCAATGGCGGCGATAGTTGGTTTTCAGTCCCCATATCATGCCCAACGCAGCGTAATTGCTTTAATGTCCGAGGGATCACGCGGCGATACGCTACTCAACAATGCGTTAATTAATAGTACAAAACGCGGCAATATTTTTGGTTCAGTCGCGGTTATTCGCGAATCTGGCGTCAATAGTTTACAGGTTGGAGATACTTATTACGTTGGGCATCTCCCCTGGATTGAACGAGTGCAATATGTGTTAGCCAGACATCCCATTCTACTGGCAGTGCTGGCAACTCTCAGTGTGGTGCTATTGGCGTGGGTAGTATGGCGTCTGTTACGTAACATTAGTCGCCGTCGTCTGAACCCTCATCAACAGTAATTCATCATCATTTCTATTTTGCGGCTCCATTCTGTCCTGACTTTATACAGGCAGGGAGCTGCGCCCGTTCTGTTTTTAATAAAAAGTGAGTTAACACCTGATTGAGGCAGGCATGTACAAATTCACCCTAAATTTACTCACAATATCCCTTGGTTTGGCGGTAATGTCGATGGCGAAAGCCACACCAACCGCACATAAGCTGTTAATGGCGCAGATTCGGTTGGGCGAAGACATTCACCGTGAAGATCTGGTCGAACAGTCGCTTTATCGTCTTGAATTGGCGGAACCTGATAATCCAGATGTCGTTGCGGCGCGTTTTCGCTATCTGCTGCGTAAGGGGGATATTGAAGGCGCGCAAAAACAACTTGCCAGACTTTCCCTGCTCGCTCCTGATTCAAAAATATATAAAGCATCGCGCACGGCCATGCGACTTTCTTCGCCTGAGGGGCGTCAGGCACTGCAAATGGCGCGCTTACAAGCTATCTCCGGGCGATATAAGGAGGCTATCGACAGTTACAACAAGTTATTTAAGGGGGCGCCACCAGATGTCGAAATGGCATTGGAATACTGGGGGGCAATGACGCAAATTGCCACCCGTCGCAACGAAGCGATTCGTCAGTTGAAAATGCTTAATATTGATAACCCAGGCTCTGGTGCCATATTTGGGGCGCTGGGGCAGGCGTATTCTCAGAATGGCGATCGTGCTAATGCGGTGGCGAATCTGGAAAAAGCCCTCGCGCTGGATCCGCACAGCAGCAACAACGACAAATGGAACAGTCTGCTGAAGGTGAATCGCTACTGGCTGGCGATCCAGCAGGGCGATGCTGCGCTGAAAGCCAATAATCCCGACCGGGCAGAACGCCTGTTCCAGCAGGCGCGCAATGTCGATAACGCCGACAGCTATGCGGTGCTGGGGCTGGGCGATGTGGCGATGGCGCGCAAAGATTACCCCGCCGCTGAACGCTATTACCAGCAGACGCTGCGTATGGACAGTAGCAACACTAACGCCGTGCGCGGGCTGGCGAATCTTTATCGCCAGCAGTCGCCGGAAAAAGCCGAAGCGTTTATTGCCTCGCTTTCTGCCAGCCAGCGGCGCAGCGTTGATGACATCGAACGCAGCCTGCAAAACGACCGCTTATCACAGCAGGCGGAGGCACTGGAAAATCAGGGTAAATGGGCGCAGGCGGCAGCACTTCAGCGCCAGCGACTGGCGCTCGATCCCGGCAGTGTGTGGATTACTTACCGGCTTTCGCAGGATCTCTGGCAGGCCGGACAACGCAGCCAGGCCGATACGTTAATGCGCAATCTGGCGCAACAGAAGCCGAACG